>CAZWBY010000018.1:13596-18083 GCA_964632825.1 uncultured Candidatus Bathyarchaeia archaeon | reverse complement strand
TCTCGTCGGCGGGTCCAAAGCCCGCTATGCTTGGCCACTACACCACCGGGCTTCAACAAAGCCTTCTGCTTTGCACTACTGACTCGTTTTCTTCTTGGTCGTTAAGCCTTCCACGTTCTAATAAGCGTTCTCACAAGCCCGGTATTCAGACAGACCAACCAAACCAAAACCATACGATGCGGAACCCGCTCCTAGCCCTACCGTTGAGAGTAATCGCCCATTTTGTCTTAACACCTATGCAGACAAATAGTATTGTCTCTTGAATCTAGGCCGGTTCTGCTTGGTTATTACCCCTAAATACTGAGAAATCATCCCGAGAATCTCGCTACGTACACCATAAAACTTATATAGCGGAAACGCTGAAGGACGTAGACTGCGCGAGCCAGCTGTCTTCTTTTCGGGCTTTCCATGAAAGCGACGACGTTATGACGGTTCTCACGCACAAGAGAAAAGGAATAGGTAAGATTGAGCAAAAAAGAATCCCCCCGCACCCATCAGCGCTTGGTAGACAAGTGCCCAGAATGTGGAAGCGATAACCTAGTTCACGATTATGATACAGGTGAAACCGTCTGCGGTGCCTGTGGTCTTGTTCTCTACGAGCAAATGATGGACAAAGGACCAGAGTGGCGTGCTTTCACCCAAGAAGAAAAGGCATCAAGAAGTCGAGTTGGAGTACCCACTTCGTACAGCGTTCACGACAAAGGATTATCCACCGCCATCAGCCAAGTGGATCGTGACGCATTCGGAAGGAAACTCCCGCTTTCCACCAGGCTTCAAATGTGGCGCCTTAGAAAATGGCAGATCCGCTCAAGAGTACACTCGTCAGTCGACAGAAACCTCGCCCAAGCCATGGCTGAGCTAGATCGTCTCTCAGACAAGGTATACATCCCACCACCAATCAAGGAAAAAGCAGCCGTGGTTTACCGCAAAGCACTTGACAAGGGTCTCGTACGCGGAAGATCAATTGCAGCCATAGCAGCCGCAGCCCTTTACGCCGCATGCCGCGGAAGCGGAACCCCACGAACACTGCGGGAAATCGCAGAAGCAAGCCTTGTCGACAAAAAAGACGTCGCACGATGCTATAGACTTCTGCTTCGCGAACTTGAAGTACACATGCCAATAGCAGATCCATTAACATACGTGTCCAAGATTGCAGAAAGAACGGGGATATCTGGAAAAACACAAGGTTTGGCCATACAGATTCTGAGAGAAGCAAGGCGAAAGAGAGCAGCCGCAGGAAAAGACCCTATGGGCTTAGCAGCTGCAGCACTATACATCGCATGCTTGCAGAACGATGAAAAGAAGACCCAGAAGGACATCGCTGAAGCTGCAGGTGTCACTGAAGTAACCGTAAGAAATCGGTACAAGACCCTCAAAAAGCAGCTAAACCTGGAACTGCCAGACTAAGCGCTTTCCTCTTTTTTTTCTATCTTTTCAAGTTCCATAACCACTGGGCCCACATAGCCACAGTCTTCGCAGACATATTTCTTCGGCGTTAGCCAGATGTCAAGACTACTAAAAAGACTAATTTTTGAACTAGCACATTTTGGACAAAATATGCCTGAAGGTCTGCGGTGTTTCATGCTCTTTAAAACTTCTCGTATATCCCCCAGCTTTTTCATGTAAGCTAAGCACCTTCGCGGCGGTCGTTATTGGAGTTCTATGTTCTCTTCGGGGTAACCAGTCTTCACAAGGTATTCGCGTACTCTGTCACGGTGGTCGCCCTGCAACATAATAAGACCGTTTTTTGCGGTTCCACCACAAGCGCAGTAAGCCTTCAGTTTATGAGCAATCTCTGCAAGGGCTGAGTTGCGATCATCAATGCCATCAATAATTGTGGTTGGTCTACCAAATTTTCTTGTCTCGAGTCTAATTCGAATACGCTGCTGTTCTTTCTCTATTTCTCCACAAACGCACAAGTCCTTAGGAAGCCCGCATGTTGGACAAACTTCAGCCATGAATCTCAGTCCTATCATAATCTTTGACGTATATAAAAGTTTTAAACTACAAATTCAGGTTCTGATGATTACTCACCCCGATATTTTTCCGCCTTTCGCATGAGAATTTGACCGTTGCGACAAAGAGTCCAGCAGGTAAGCAAAACAGCGTATTCTCCCCATGAAATCCGTCACATCTCCTTCTACACAACGAAAAAGTCCTTGGGAAAGCCATAAATTTTCTCACAATAGCAGTATACTCCATGTCCCCATACCTACGCTCTCTGAAAGAAGAAAACATGAGCATGTTCACCGACCTCTACGAACTCACTATGTGTGCCAGCTACTTCGACAACAATAGATTCCAACCCGCAACATTTGACCTGTTCGTAAGGAGACTACCTGAGAACAGAGGCTACCTTCTCTTCGCGGGACTAGAGCAAATCCTTCAATTCTTGGCAAATGTCAAATTCACCAAGAAGCATCTAGCTTATCTAGAAAAGCAGGGCTTCAACAGCAGTTTCTTGGAATATCTTGGCAGTTTCAAATTCACAGGCGATGTCTGGGCCATGCCTGAGGGAACGGTGGCTTTTCCGTGTGAGCCCATAATTCGCGTAACAGCACCGATAATAGAGGCTCAGCTCATCGAAACTTTTCTGCTCAACACCATAAACCTCCAGACCATGATTGCCACAAAAGCCTCGCGAGTCGTTCACGCTGCGGCGGGGAAATCTGTGGTAGAGTTCGGTTTACGGAGGGTACATGGGATCGACGCAGGCATGAAGGTAGCTCGATGCAGCTACATAGCAGGATGCCAAGGAACATCAAACGTTCTAGCTGGACTAGAATACGGAATACCAGTCTTCGGAACAATGGCGCACAGCTTCGTAATGTCATTCGGGAGGGAACTCGAAGCCTTCAGAGCCTTCGCCAAAACATTTCCAAACAAGTCGACCTTGCTCATAGACACATACAATGACCTTGCAGGCGCCGAAAAAGCCGCCGTGATAGCTAAAGAACTTGAAGCAAAGGGTTGCACACTAGGCGGAGTTAGACTAGACAGCGGAGACTTAGCGGAAGCAAGCAAGAAAGTGCGTGCACTTTTGGACAGGAAGGGATTGGGCTACGTCAGAATCTTTGCAAGTGGAGACCTTGACGAATACAGAATAGCTGAATTGATAGCTAAAGGAGCGAGAATTGATGCGTTTGGGGTTGGAACCAGAATGGGAACTTCAGCTGACAAACCCTACATAGACGTAATCTATAAACTAAGCGAAACACAAAATGAGAAAGGCGATTTCGTGCCCATAATGAAACTCAGCGAAGGGAAAAATACGTTGCCAGGGCGAAAACAGGTGTTCCGGTTCAAAGACAAACAGGGCAACTTCGAGAAAGACCAGATTACTCTTGCCAAAGAGACTGTTGATGCGGAGCCACTTCTGCTCAGAATGATGGTTAAAGGCAAAACGCTTCATACGTTTCCTACACTATACGAGATCCGGATTCGAGCTTCGGAAAACCTCTCCAAACTCCCTTCGAAATACAAGCAGCTGACCTCTCCACAAGAGTATCCGGTAGAATTGAGTGATTCTCTCAAAGACCTCATAGGAAAACTGAGAAAAAGGATTGCAAAGACAGAAGGTGCCACCTCTTAATATCAGACGGAGAGCATGGTTAGGCACGCGTTGAAGTAGTATCATCTTCATACATCGGAAACCTGCAAACCATCGGATTTGGCAAACACTTAAAAACCCTCTTGGAAAAGGATAATTGCCACCCAGAAGTGACGAACATGATGCAAAATCGTCCCGTAATTGTTGCTGTTGGCCGAACAAAATTCGGCGAACACTATGGAAAAGAACCCGAAAAACTAATCGAAGAAGCATGGCTGGCAGCATCACGAGAATCAGAAATAGAACGTAGCAGTTTAGAAGCCTGCTACATGTCTGACTGTTTTCTCCCGATAACAAACAAACTAGGGCTGGAAGAAGGCTTCCTCTCAGAACTTACGGAACTCCACGTTCCCATGGAAGTGTCCCGTTCGGTGAGCGCAGCCCTGTTGACCGCTAGTCACGCCATCCAGTCTGGTGCCTACAGAACTGTCCTCGTAGGCGGCATAGAGAAGATGACAGACAGATGGGACAAAATCCGCGATGACCTTATGTTGCTCGAAGACCCGTGGAGCTACTACACAGGAGGCACTCCTGAAGCAAACCACGAACTAATGCTCCGAGCATACATGAAGAAATACGGCGTCTTCGGCGAGAATCTTGACAGACTGAATCTCGCACTAGCAGAGATTGCTGTAAAAAACCATGCTCATGCATTGAAGAACGAGTTTGCTCAGTTTCAACGAAGAATAACGGTTGAGCAAGTACTCAGTGCTAGAGAACAAGCTCACAAGCCACTTGGACTTTACGACTTCGCTCCAGTTTCGGACGGCGCCACTGCGCTGGTTCTTGCTAATGAAACCTTCGCTAAGAAAATCACTGACAAACCAGTCTATGTTTTAGGCTGTTCCTCAGCCACTGACTTTCTCAGCTACCCGGC
>CAZWBY010000018.1:11736-13496 GCA_964632825.1 uncultured Candidatus Bathyarchaeia archaeon | reverse complement strand
GCCAGTCGATGTCCGATATGTGGCAATGAGTATTTTGAGATTCGTTATTACTGCGGGAATTGTGGACGAAAAAGCTACGGAAAAATGGAACATATTGACTTGTTCTATGAGAAAGGCAAACTTGAGCTCTGTACGCTCGTTACCGAACCCACGAACAAGTTTTCAAAGCTGGGACGTTATGTGTACGGAATAATTTCTTTCCACGGCGGAAAAATCCGCGTTCCCGGCAGGCTCACTGACCTCCTCATCAAAGAGGGCGAAACCGTCGATTTCTCAGCTTTAGAAGGCAGAGACGTCCTACCCAGATTTCGAAGACGGCATTCTGTCAGCCAAAGCGAAGTTATTCCAACGGTTTCTTTGGCGTTCACTCTTGCTGACGAGTATTATCCACATCAAGAATATTCAGTCGCTCAACCAGGCAAGGAATATGAGAAGCCTGGCATCGTTGGCTACGGTGTCTACACTTCACGTTTCAGAATAAAAGATGGCGGAATCGAACGTTCCGTTCCCTATATCGACGAGGACTCTGTAACCGCTGCAGTCGAAGCTGGAAAACTCGCCCTAATACACGCGGGAATCGACAGCAAAACTATTGGCAAAGTGTACGTGGGATCAGAATCCAACCCGTACGCTGTCAAACCCATAGCATCCAAAGTCGCGCAAGTCCTAAAACTTGGCGAAGAAGACGAAGATGTTCAAAGCGTCGATGCCATAGATACCGAGTTTGCCTGCAAAGCTGCCACAAGCATGTTCAAAGATGCCGCAGCCCTCGTCAGTTTCCCGAACTCTGGAGTCAGATACGCCATGGTCATCGGGTCTGACAACTCCCAGGCGGCACCACGTGGTTGCCCGGGAGGAGAGCTCGACCTTTTCGTAGGATATGGCGCTTCAGCTTTCCTTTTTGGCAAACAAGACGTGATTGCAGAAATCGAAGGCTGGTATTCTTGTACATCGGACACCCCTGACTTCTGGCGCCGCGATGGTCAAGAATTCCCTATGCACGGCGGGAGATTCACCGGAGACCCTGCATACTTCAAGCACGTGCGCAAAGCTGCTTCTCGACTAATGGACAAGCTCTCCCTGAAACCGGAGGATATTAACTACTTTGTACCGCACCAACCCAATCCCCAATTTCCTGTTAGGGTTGCCAAAGAGCTTGGATTTAGACCCGATCAATATGAAGTCTCATTGCAGGTCAAGAAATTTGGCAATACATACTCCGGTTGCTCGCCGATTGGCCTGGCTGCAGTGCTTGATGTTGCTAAACCCGGAGAGCTTGTGCTGATTGCAAGTTATGGCTCAGGAGCTGGAAGCGACGCTTATCTTCTTAGAACGACTGGTCAGATAATTGAGAAGAGACATCGCCAGAGAATCACCGTGGCTTCTCAAGCTGAGAATCCATTCATCGAGTTCGTGGATTACCCAACATACAGACGACTCAAAATTGGGATGTAGCAAACTGTTAATAATTACGCTTGGTGAAATTGTAGCCGGAGTTTATGCAATTGGCCGTTGATGAAATCCTCAAAGTTTTCTACGCCCCGCACAAGGTATTCAAGACGATAGCTCAGAAACCCAAATACCTTGGACCCCTGCTCATTCTGATAATCTTCATTGCAGTACAAACAAGTTTCTATTATGTTCGTGCTTCAAAGATATACTCTGAAGTTACCCTTCCGACAGGTTTGCAGGCAGATGAGTGGACTGAAAACGCAACTTTGTGGCAGGCTAGCACAGGTGTAGTTATCAATAGCAACTAT
>CAZWBY010000018.1:0-11636 GCA_964632825.1 uncultured Candidatus Bathyarchaeia archaeon | reverse complement strand
TGAAAACGCAACTTTGTGGCAGGCTAGCACAGGTGTAGTTATCAATAGCAACTATCTGGATTTCATCAACGGAACTTCCATAGGAGCTGGTAGTCCTGACTATTACGGAAACAGCAGCATCGAGTTTGCGCTTGGCAATAGTCAGAGAATTCAAGTAGCATTGGCTGATTTGAACGGATCAGTAGATTGTAGCGGGACAGGTTTCAAAACACTGTCTTTTAGAATTAAAATGGTCACGCCAGATGCAAGACCTCAAAATGCAACTCTGTTTCTCTATTCACTGAGCGATTTCAACTGGTTCTCTTACGATTTGACAGAATCGCTCTCTGACAGCGCCTCCAGTGTGTGGAAGAACATCACAATTCCTGTCGGAACAACCGATTGGTCAAGCAGCAACTCAGCGGCTAGGTGGCAAAACATTACAAGCTTAATGCTTGAGTTCAACTGGTCAAACGCGTCGGACATAAGGATTCGGATAGACGGGCTTTACTTCAGGGGTCTATTCAAGAACGCAATTGAAGTGTACGGGGAACAAATGATTCTTCTGAATTATGCTTTAGTTGCAGCGACACCATTTCTGGTTCAATGGCTACTTCTGGCTGCAATGATGTATCTGATAATCAAAGGTTTGAAGGGAAAAGTTACTTGGACACCCTTAATGGTGGCTGTTGGCTTTGCAATGGTAACACTGATTGTTCAGGCTGTGGCGTCCCTTGCTGCATATTCGACTCTATCTCCTATCAAAGTCCCGTTAGAGTATTTCGCGGGAGTTCCTGGCGAATTCGATGTTGCAAACCAAGTCGTTCTCCAAGCATTGGAGCAAGTAACATCCATCGGCGGAATAGTTCAGATTGCAGTATGGTTATGGACAATTGGGTTAGGCACGTTTATAGTTCGCGCGGTCCCATCCACAGCTCCTGTTGTCCCCGGAGAAGCAACGGAAACCTCCGGTCAACTCAGTTGGCTCAAATGCCTGCTAGTTTCAGCTGCAAGCTTCGTGTTAACGATAACCATCATAGGTTTTCTGGGCATATAGGAGCGAGTTAGCAAGATTTATATCTCTTGAGAGACTTTTTTGCAGCGTCCAAAAGTTATGAGCAGCTTTGAGACATGAGGTTGAAAAGATTGAACATTAACGAACTAAGAGATGGAGCAAAACGAGTCAACGTTGAAGCGCGAGTAGTAACGAAAGAGAACCCCCGCGAGGTTCAGTCAAGATACAAAGATGAGACCTACAGAGTCGCCAGCGCAGTAGTCGAAGACGACTCGGGAAACATAAAATTGACCCTATGGAACGAACAAATTGATCAAGTCCGTGTGGGTGACAAGATAAAGATAGAGAACGGCTACGTGACCAGCTTTAAGGGCGAGATACAGCTCAACGTTGGAAAATTTGGAAAACTAACCATAGAGTAGATTTGTTAGGCTGAGAGCTCAAGCTGCCACCTATTGTATAAGGCTCGACCGTTCCGCCAGTCTAGCTTGTTTTCAAATCTTCCATGAATTGCGATAAGTCTACAGCAGAGAAATCTTTTTCGTCGCTTAGTTTTTGTTTTGCGGGTGGTCTGTTTCTGTAAAAGGGAATCCTGTTGTTCACTCGTTCTTCGTAGGTAGACTCATATTCCTTCTTGTAGAAGACTCCGATTGGAATGCGGTCACCCCACTCCTCAGCTTTCTCCAACGCAGCCATTTTCTTCGATAAATCTTGCTTCCAATCCCGGACCTCAGGGTCGAACCCTGTCTCTTCAAGCTTGTAGAGTCTGGAATGAGATTTCCCTTGGGCATCTTTTCGATCTTCCCCAGCATACCAATCCTTGGTATTAATGTCGTTGTACGTGGGACACGGCTGAAGACACTCGACAAACGCCAAGCCTTTGTGCTGGATCGCTTGCTTAATGGTGTCTTTCAGATGCTTTACGTCGTACGCATATGACCTAGCAGCGAAAGTGTATCCCGAAATAATGGCCAGCCCGATCGGGTTAACAGCTTCATTTATGTTTGGCTTGGGGAGAGATTTTGTTTTCAGATCACGTTTCAGCGTGGGTGATGCTTGTCCTTTGGTTAGTCCGTAGACACCGTTATTGTGTATTATGTATGTCATGTCTATGTTTCGTCTTCCAGTATTGACAAAATGGCCAACGCCGATTCCCAATCCATCTCCATCGCCACCAATCGCCAAAACCTCCAGTTCCGGATTGGCAATTTTTATTCCAGTCGCGAAAGGCAAGGTTCTTCCATGGAGCGTGTGAACACCGTTAGCTTTGACATTGTGGGCCTCTTTTCCCGAGCATCCTATACCGGATACAATTACGGTTCTGTGAGGTTGAAGGTTTAGTTCAGCGAAGGCTATCTGCAGCGCGTTCATTATTCCAAAGTCACCGCAACCTGGGCACCAGTCAGCGTACACATCAGATACTCTGAAGTCTGATGGTTTAGTTTCCAAATGTCAACACCTGCCTTGCAGAAGCTTTTCCTGTCACAACCGCCTTCAGAGCGTGGTAAATCTCGGTAGTGGTAGTCGGTCTTCCCGTGTACTTTAATATGTGGAAGTTTGAGGATATGCCAGTTTTTTCTCTTATTATCCCGCCAAGTTGTCCAGTGTAGTTGTCCTCAACATCGATTATTCTATTCTTTCCTGCCAAAGCCTTCCTTACATAATCCACAGGGAGCGGGTTTAGCATACGCAACTGCAGAAATCCTAATCCGTATTTTTCTTTCTTCAACATAGCCAGTGCCTCGATTATGGCACCTTTAGGTGACCCCCAACTAACCACGATGTCTTCTGAGCTCTCTTCTCCAAAGAAATTTAGTTTATCCTCAATAGGGACTTCACGGTCGACAAGTTCGAGTTTTCTCATTCTCTTCTCCATCATTTGTCTCCTGTTTAGCGGTTCTTCACTGATGTGCCCTTTTTCGTTATGTTCATCGCCTGTGCACCACTGAACAACGTTTTGGGTTCCCAGTGGTGCTCTCGGGCTGATTCCTGTTTCCGTGAAACGAAAACGTTTGTACTCTTGTCCTGCCAGATCCTTTTCAGTCAACAACTCTCCTCGGTCAATCTTGAAACCATCGTAATTGAAAACCGGATAGGTCTGTGAACAATTTGCCATTGCTTTGTCTATGAGGTGAATTACTGGCATCTGGTATTTTTCCGCCAGATTGAACGCTTGTGCGGCGTCAAAGAAGCACTCCTTTATGTCTCCGGACGCAAGGACTATTCGGGCAAACTCGCCATGTCCTGCATGCATAGCAAAACGCAGATCAGCCTGGCCATGTCTCGTGGGCAAACCTGTGGCTGGGGCTCCACGCTGATAATAGGTTACAACAACAGGGACTTCGCTGTTCCCTGCCCAACCCAAACCTTCAGCCATTAGCGAGAAACCGGGACCTGATGTTGACGTGGCAGCCCGTGCTCCTGCCAAGGCTGCACCTGAGGCTGAATTTATTGCTGCTATTTCGTCTTCGGTTTGGATTACAACAATCGCTTCATCCTCACCTCGCGTCTTTAGGATTTGATGGGCCTCGAGGTACTCGCTTTCGTCTGCTGCAGGCGTTATTGGGTAGTATGTTTGTACTCTGCATCCACCAAGAACCTTACCCATTGCAACTGCTTGATTTCCAGTTAAGTAGATGCGTTCCTCTTTGGATTCGGTTTTGTTAAGTCTGAATTTCAAATTGTTCGTGAAGGTCCTTTCCGCATAATCGTATGCCTCGTTAACAGCTAGGATGTTCATAATGGCAGTTTTCTCGGAAAAAGTCGCCTTCACAGCTCTCTCAACTAGATTCCTGTCATATTTGAGTAATGCAAAAGAGACTCCAATCGTTAGCACGTTTATCATTCGAGTTATTCTGCTGATTTGCGGAATGTTCAGCTTCTTTCCGATTACGTTGAGTAGCCCTATGTACGGAACAGGATAAACTTGGACCTTCTTGTCTTGAGCGTAATCAAGAAAATCCTTGAGCGTTTCACCAACACCGTTTCTTTTCACGAATTCTCGAAGCTCTGTCCTAAACTCGGGTGGCAAGGTCGGAATGTCAAGTATCTTGGTCGCCATCTCCTGAGAGTCAACGATAATTCCTCCCTCGGCAACAACCTCCTGTGCGTGCCTAACAACAGCCTCAGCATCAAAAGCTGCAAGCAAATTTACGTCGTTCAGGTTTGCAAGTATCTCGCTATTTGCCACACGAAGATGGAAATAACTGTGAAGTCCTTTGATATTGGAGTGATACTCTCTTCTCCCAAAAACATTAAGGCCACCATAGCCGCAGGCTCGCCCGAAAATGTTCGCTGCAGTATCGACGCCGCTGCCCTGAGGTCCACCCGCCATCCAGTTCATACTGTCCAATGTCATCTTTCCTTCTTACAACCGAAGCAACTCGGCGAAAGTCCGATTTCTTATCCGCCAGTTACCTTGTCGCAACCTATGCAGCACGTGCATTGTGCACTTTCCCCGCAATACGGACATGCGCAGCTGCAGTCGTCAAAGGGGTTCCCGCAATGTTCACAGCGAGGCTCTTCTTCCTCTTTCTTCAAACTGTTCGCCTCTTGCTCGGTAACAATTTAGAATTCTTTCGATTTAAGTCTTCGGAGAACCGATCCACATGAGACAGCAGGCAACAGTTGAGGAAAACTCTCGGTCACGAGCGGGTTCCTTGCCAGCCTGGACTTAAAGAAGAGACAGTGTTGGATCCTCATATTGCCCGCTGGCCTTTCCAATTTACACGTTCATCAAAACCCTTAGAGAAATGAATAAAGGATTTATCTAATGTAGTCGTCGAACTTCCAGTAGTGTTCTTCCTCTTGCACAACTATGTCCTCGAACAGTCGTCTGGTCTTAGTGTCTCCGATTTTCAATGCTTCCGCGATTATTCTCCTGTACAATACAATCGCGTAGTTCTCAGCTTCGTGGTCTAGTTTCAAGAAATCATTTGCATTCGATCCAACCTGTGGAATTGGATCAGGCATGAAGTCCGCTTCTCCTTCGAGCAAGTAGATTCTCTCAGAAATCTTTTCAAGATGCTCCATTTCCTGCATGAATATCTCCTTTAATAGCTTGCTTACAACTTCAGTCTTGTTGGATTCCGTTACTACTTCCAGTGCAGATGTTTTTCCTCTCAATGTTAGCAGACTTGCTTTTTCGTGCTGATTTGTGTATTGAATAATAGCAGAGATTTCAGCTTGAATGGCTTTGTTCAGTAGCGCGAAATAGCCGTCTGTGAGTATCTTGCGCCATTCAGAAAGCGGCACTGCGGGCGGACCTTCAACTTCGTCCTGCATTTTGGCGTACTCTTGAAACTTGAAGAGGTGGCTCTCTTCTTCACCGTAGATCTTCTCAAACAATTCGCGAGTTTCCCAATCGCCAATCTTTCCTGAAGTCTCTATGACTTTTCGATAAAGCACTAACGCTTCTTCCTCCGCTTTAACCCCATTTTTCGCGAACTCGCTCAACGTGTTTCCAATGTTCGGTTTGCTGGCTTTTGTTGTTGCTTCTCCTCCTAGGTAGTAGATTCTCTCCATAATTGCAGCTGCGTGTTTCATTTCTTGTATGGCAAATTCCTTCAGGAATTTTCCAACTGCGTCATACGTCGTCTTGTCAAGAAGAATGTTTTCTGGGATGCACTTGCGAACAAGCTTCTCCATTTTTCCGTGCTGCAGTATGTATTGGACTGAAACTTGGATCTCTCTGGAAACTGCGTCGTTTAACAGACTAATATACTCTTGAGTTATTTCAACTGCCATAACTTCACAACTCTTTAATCAAACCAATTCTCAGCTAAATATAAAAGAGTTTTCTACAGTCCGAAAAACGGCGAAGGTGAATGCAGCCCTTCGAACTTTCGACCAAAAAAGAGAAAAATGGGAAATCGCGCATGTCTTCCGCGAAAGAGCTCTATTTCTTCTTTGCTACCTTCTTCGCCTTTTTCTTGGCAGCTTTAGCCAACGCATTAACCTCGGAATTAATAATTGGTCTCAATTCGTATTTAAAATTTGCTAAAGACTTAGCATCGTGTCTCAACAAGATAAATCCAAATGCAAAACGGTTGTTGGGGACAAACCAATAAAAATAGCCTCTAATTAGCAAAAAAGACCAGAAGCTGCTCCTTTTAGTAGATTTCAAGCCCGCCTGCGTGGTTTTGAGCACATACTTAAATCACTGAAGAATCACTCGCTTTTTTGCGAGGGGATATTGACACAGAAGATTCAGCTGGAAAGGTTTATTTTCCCGCTTGAAACTACATTGGAACGATTTGGCGGACAACAGTGTCCGTTGGGATGTGGCCTGAAAGGGCTGAACCGCAAACCAATGAGAATGGCGAAAGCAAGATGGCATACAAATATATAGCTGAAGAATGGGCAAAGCCCGAGAAATCTTTTGTAGATGAGCTCATGCGCCAAAGATTGGTCGAGTGGAGACAGCAACAGACTGTAACCCGCATTGAGCGACCCACAAGACTGGATAGAGCAAGAAAACTCGGGTATAAGGCTAAACAGGGTTTTGTAGTCTCACGCGTGCGAGTTAGAAGAGGTGGTCTACGCAAGCAACGCCCGAGGTCCGGGCGGAGACCCAAACGCATGGGGGTTCATAAATTCAAACCAGCGAAAAGCATAAGGCTGATGGCTGAAGAACGGGCAGCGCGGAAATTCCCCAATCTTGAGGTTCTCAACAGTTACTGGGTTGGAGAAGATGGTCGGTCAAAATGGTTCGAGGTCATACTTCTAGATCCAAACAGTCCAGTCATCAAGACGGACAAAGATGTCAGCTGGATAACGGAGAAACAACATAAGCGCCGAGCTTTGAGAAGCCTTACGAGCGCAGGCAAGAAGGTTCGAAGTCTAAGACATAAAGGAAGAGGCGCAGAGAAAGTCAGACCCAGCAGACGCAAAGGCGCGAAGGGGGAAAAGTAGAATGCATCACGCTAAACCCAAAATTCTCAAACCAGATGGAAAGCAGAGGAGCGGGCGCGGTTTCAGCCCCGATGAGGTTAAGAAAGCGGGTCTGACTGAAGCGGACGCGCGAAAAATGCAGCTTCCAGTCGATACCAGACGGAAAACGGCGCACGAGGAAAACATTGAAGCTGTGAAGGCGCACATCAAGAAAGTAAAGGCTGAGATCAAACCAAAGCCTGAACCTGTGCCTAAGCCTGTGGCAAAAGATAAAAAAGAAAAGCCTAAAAAATAGTACTGCCAATTCAGACAACGGTGCCAAGGTGTCTTCTGAGCCTTCCTCGAAACCTCCATTAGGTTACATTGAGATCCGAGTTTTTTCCCACGCCACAGAAGATCCAGAAAAAGTCCAGATCGCGGTACGGAACGCGCTTCCTGACGAATTGGGCAAAAGCCTGGTTTTTCAAAAAGCCAACTTGACTGGTCATCACGGAAACCCGATTCTGTTGCTTACGACCAAACTCGTTGACAAACAATCGTTGTCCTTGGCTTTGAAGAAAATCGGCAATGGATTACCTGTACTAGACAAACAGACCTTGAGCGAACGACTAGAGCTTCACGTCGAAAGAAGTAACCTGTATCTAAGGCTTGACAAGCAACATGCATTAATGGGTAAACTGCGATTCAGCCTAAACGACCCAATTCATTTCAAGTTTCACTTCAAGAACAAAACCGCCGATCAAATAAAGTCAGTATGTAGAGAGAACGAGTTGCTGCTATGAGACACATATTCGCTGATTTGCACTTGCGTTTGAACCCGAAAAACCTCGCGTCAGCATCCCGAATTGTGACTAAAGCAGCATCACTTGGCTATGACTTGATCGCGGTGCCTTTCCTACCCGACACTCAAAAAGAAGAAATGGACAAGCTTTCCGAAATCTGCAAGAGTGCTGAAATTGATTTCGTGAATAGGGTAGATTTGCAGGCAAGGACCCGCGATCAACTCATTAGTCAACTCAGGAAACTCAGACGCAGGTACGAGTTGATATGCGTGTCCTGCGAGACCAAGGAGATTGCTAGGCAAGCAGCCAAAGACCGTCGCGTAGACCTCATAAATTTTCCCTCAGTAGACTACACGAGGCGATTTCTTGACAAAGCAGAAGCAGAGTTGATCTGCAATAGTCTTGCAGCTTGGGAGATCGATGCGAAACCGCTTTTCTTGTTGGAAGGTTCGTCCAGAGCCCGCTTCATATCTTCCGTGCGGAGAGAAATCTCCATCGCCAAAGACTTCAAGATTCCAATTATAATCTCAAGCGGAGTCTCGAATGAGTTCCTGTTGCGGAAGCCACGGGAAATGGCAGCTCTAGCAGGACTTTTTGGTTTGGACGAAGCTTCCGCTTTGAAAGCAATCTCGGTAACCCCAGTCTCTATGGTGAAGCGAAACCGCGAGAAGCTTGGACCTGGGTTCGTCGCGCCAGGAATTGACGTGATGAAAGAAGGGGATGACTGTTGAAACGGTCTAAACGAAGATATCTCTTGCTCCAAATCGATGTAGATGGTTCACTCAACGAGCGGGAGTTTTTAGACGCGGTATGGGGATCTATTGCAAGAATGTATGGTGAAAGTGGCGCAAGCTTGACAAATATGTCACTCATTAAATATGATGAGGAAAAGAAGAGCGCCCTGATTCGTGTTTCACTTAGCGCTCTGCAGTCTGTTCGTGCTTCACTAGCACTGATTACTCGAATTTCAGATAGGTCTGCAGCAGTGCAAGTAATCAAGATTTCAGGTACAATAAAGTCGCTTGGAGCAAGGACAGCGCAATAGTCCCCTGCAGATTATTTGCTTTTCTCTTGGAGTTGGGGCTTGGCTTTCTTCTATGGAGTCTGCCCCCTGCTCTGAAGTAATACGGATTAATAAGCTTCAATAAGCTTCAATAAGCTTTTATACTAGCTAATAATAGTAAATATTGGGCTACAAATGAAAGTCACCCTTGCCGTAGAAGCAGACGAACTAAAGATAGTGCAACTCCTTTCGAAGTTTGCTGAGAAATACAGAATGTCCTACAAGCTAAACCGACAACCCAAAGGGTTTCGCCTCGACGTTGAACTGAACAGTGATGACTTTGGCGAATTTGTCCGGCGGATAAACCACCTCAAAGATGCAACCTATAGGATCGAAGAATTGCGTGGCGGCGGGCTTCTGGACAAGTTCAACGTGAGCCTAACAAGGACTAACATAGACGCGCTAATTGGCAAAGAGGCGGCAGCAAAAACAGACATTGATCCGCTGGACGGGGGAGTAGTCAAACTCCTAGGAGAGATTTGGTTGGCTCGCTCAGAGGATGAAAAAGTAATATCTGAAGGCTCTAAGGTAAGGGTGATAAGAGTTGAAGGTGTTAGCCTTATAGTAGAAGGAGTAGATGAAAAAGAATGTATGAGTTAGAAATTCTAATTATTGGATTGGTTGCGGCTGGAATCGTCCTACTCTTACTCTCGATGTCCCTGAAAAAAGTCAATCAATACGAGAAAGGACTAGTTGAGCGTTTCAATGCGTACGAGAAAACAGTGGATCCAGGTCTAAGAGTAATCACGCCATTCGTAGAGCGACTATACCGTGTTAATATGAGGGAACAAGTAATTGACGTTCCACCCCAGGAAATCATCACCGAGGACAACGTTGTTGTAACAATTGACGCAGTAATCTACTATCAAGTTGTCGATGCTAAGAGAGCCATCTACGAGATAGAAGACTTCGAACTTGCAATTGTCAAGCTTGCGCAGACGACCCTGCGGAACATTGTTGGCGAAATGTCCCTTGACATCGCACTGACTTCGAGGGAGAAGATCAACGTGGATCTCCGGAGCGTACTCGACCAGGCAACTGACAAATGGGGGACCAAAGTCAATCGTATCGAACTTCAACGCATCGACCCGCCTGCGGACATTCAGACAGCGATGCATAAACAGAAGACCGCGGAACAGGAAAGACGCCAACTCCGCTTGCTGGCGACAGGTCGTAAAGAAGCGGCAGAGCAAGAAAGACAAGGCGCCATACTTAAAGCACAAGGCGAAAAAACGTCGGCCATACTAAAGGCAGAAGGAGAGGCTCAAGCAGTCGAGTTGGTGGCTGAAGCACAGGCCAAAGCAATAAAATCGGTCTCCGAATCAGCAAACCAATACTTCAAGGAAAACGCTCAGCTCAACAAGAAGCTCGACGTAATACGTGACACGTTCAGCCAGCAAACCAAAATAGTTGTCCCATCGTCTGCAGACATACTCAACGTCATCGGTCTCGATGGCGCTACAATAGTTCCTTTAAAAACAGACACCAAGCAAGGCGCAACCGCAACGGGCAAGTAGAGAGGTGGATAATCTTGGATTCCACCTTCTTCCCCTTTGTCGCCTTCGTGATAATTTGGGGTATATTTGCGCTGGTCGCTGCTGCTGTGCTAATTAGAAACAGAACTCGCTTTCAGGTGAAGCGGTACCACAGTATACGCAGACAGTACACGCCGGGCGACTTCAGTCCTCAGATGGAGCTCGATCTGCGTCTACCGTATAGACGTTTCAAACAACTCTATCCAAGCAGCGGGTTGGATTACGAGGCTTATAAGAAACTGCAAGCGCAGCGCGCTTTCCGACGTTCAATGAGTTCTCAAGACAACAAAAGGATGGTTAGGTGAAAGGCTCAGACTAGCCATCTCAGTCACCCGCCTTTTTTGTTTGCAGTTGGGCGAGTTACAGAAGCTTCTTTTTCCCTTGCTCAATCAATTCTACAGTCTTCGTGCGCCAAGCTTCGAAATTCTCAGGGGAGTTCGGGTAAACGTCATAGTGAACCCTGACCTGCCGCATCATGTCTATGGTTGTCTTGAGTTTTCTTAGAAACCCTAAACGTTTTCTTCCTCTGAAGACCCTAGTGGCCGCTTCAGTTATGTTGAGGTGAAACTCGTCACCCATAGATGCCTTCAAAACATCGTTCTCTGTGACTAGCTTGTAGTTCATGCCATAATTCAGATCCTCGTCGTTGCTTGATATCAGGAACATGCGGAAAATATCCAAGCTGGCCTGCTTCTTGCCGTATGAGTCCATGTACATTCTGTTGTAGCCCCACAGCGACGATTGAGATGGTTCACCATCCTCCAATGCCTCCGCGATTTTCTTGCCTGCGAAGAAACCGCTAAGCATAGAAGGACCGATTCCTCCTCCGTGAATTGGGTTCACTAGACTCGCTGCATCTCCGGTTAGTATTACGCCATTGCCAACCATGTTGTCTAGAGGTCTTCTCGTTGGGTCCCACCATGCCCCTCCGCTCAAGAGGAGTGATCCTTCAAATTGGGGCTTAGACAAGATATGCTTGTAAAGCTGCTCCTTAGGGTTCGGAAACTTGCCACGCATGCAGATGCCCAAACCAACGTTAACTTTGGCGCCGCGTTTGGGAAAAATCCAAGTATATCCTCCCGGAGTGACTTCGGAGTTGAGATAGATTTCACAGTACTTTGTGTTTTCGTTCTCCTGTTTTAGCTGTCTGATTTCGCGATAGCATGCTTCCACATCATCGTTCTCAATCTTGTTCTCAATGCCCATTTCAACTGGAAGCTTTTGTCTGACAGCTCCTGCGAAGCCACTCGCGTCAACGACGACTTTGCTCATCATTTGAGAGGTTTTGCCTGCGGACTTCACCTTTCCCCCAACAACAAATCCGCCGTCGAAAACGGGTTCGAGAAACTGAGTTGATTCCATTAGTAAGG
>CAZWBY010000017.1:0-18842 GCA_964632825.1 uncultured Candidatus Bathyarchaeia archaeon | reverse complement strand
ACCCGCCATAGGGCTAAGCAATTTGCTTTCTTCACCCATTTTTCATTTCACCTTTCTATTTGGAAGTCGAGACCTGATAGTCCTTGAAATTCCTAGTCTGCTCTTAGGCTCATTTTCACTCCTGAAGGGCATCTGCACCAAAGCTTTAAAGAACTGAATACTGCCAGCTTTCTAGTGTAAAAACACCTTAATGATTCGGATGATGATGCGGTTGAAAAAGAGGTTTCTGAGCGGTCTGCTGCTGTTCACGGTTCTTGGTTTGGTGGTTGCTAGTAGCTTAGATGCCTCATTAAGTGAAGTGGTTACCGATGAGAGCGAGGTATCGCTACCTCAGAATTACGATGGTTTTTACACTTTTGATGTATACTATGGACACTTCAGGTCTGTGCACACTCTGCGCATATCTGTGCCGCCATCTCTCTACGATTACTACGAGAGAAAGAGCCACTTCCTAACTGGCGATGGTGATTACGGGAAGTTTGCCACGCCTGACGCTTTTTCGATAGTTGCGGAAAACATTAAGAACGCAACGGACAAAGCTCCGTACAGTGATGAGCAGTTTGCTAATGCGGTTTTGACTTTGGTTCGACAGATTCCCTACATTAAGAGCACAACCAAGTATCCGGTTGAAGCCCTCGTGGAAAACTCTGGGGACTGCGATGTTCTGTCGCTTCTTGCTGCGTCAATCATGAAGGCGGGAGGTTTGGACGTTGTCTTGCTTCACTACAAAGGTCTTAATCCTAGTCACATGAATGTTGGAGTCTATCTCCCTTACAAGCCTGTTTATAGATCGTGGTGGCTTGCGCCTACGGGTTTTGAATATGATAACAAGACCTATTGGATGGCGGAGAGCACGTCGAAGGGAGATTGGAAAGTGGGCGATAGGCCTAGTTTGTTGGAGAATGCTAAGCCACGCATTATTACACTCAGAGGTGCAGAAAAAATCTCTCCGGTGAAGGTTTCTTCGAGTCTGGATAGTCAATTGGCGCCTACCTCGATATCTGCCACTTTCTCATTGAATGACTCCAGTCTTGAGGGCGAGGAACGCTCCCTATCAATCACTGGGCAGGCTAATCCTGCAGTAGCGGGCAATAACGTTACGATGTATGTGGGTCGAGATGGACTCGCTCTTGATACATATGGGACAGCTACAGATGAAAACGGCGAGTATTCTTTCGCATGGAATTTCACTCAAGCGGGGAAGTATACCATAACCACAAGCTTGGGAGGTACAGCTGATTATGCTGGTTCGGACAGTGAAAATCTCACGGTCTTTGCAGGAGTCTATGAACCGATTCTTGAAGAGTATTATCAGGGGGGCGGATTGCAGAGCATAGGCAGTCAGAGCCCAAAGTACGTTTTGAAAAGCAATGTTACGGGGACTGGCTTGTTGTTGAGCGGGGAATTCATGATTATAAGCGAAAACGACAGTGTATCGGCTATTGAGCTTAGAATACCTCAGGTCGAGAGGATAATATATTTTCCGAGAACCAGACAAACGATGAGGGTAATCATAAGCGAAGAGCAAGTGATAAGCGTCCCTGTTGAGAACAACCAGTTAGGCTTTATCCTGAGGCAGGACGGAGAGGAAGATTATAGCGCAAGCGTTGGGGTGCTTGGGGACCAACAGATTACGCAGATATCCAGGGTGCTGCAGGAAAGCAGCGCTGCGTACATGAATGCGTCGGATGTTGCTACGAGAAACAAGTGGTACAGGGTTGAGGCTACAATATCGAAAAATGCCACTAATGCTAAGCTGTATGAGACGAACAACACCCTTTTGGATAATATTGCAGCGGCAGAATCAAGAGAGACTGGCGAGCTTGGGATTCTCATGTCGTATCCGCCCAATTCTATTTTGGCATTCAAGAACTTGAAGGTCTCAACTCTCGACGAGCCAGTGGCGCCATTGCCTTCGGAAGACGAGCAGACTGATGGCAGCGAATTGGGATGGTTAGCTCCGTACATGGCTGGCGCGGTGCTGTTGGCAATTGGCACCGTGGCAGTTGGTTACGCTAGAAGAAAAAGCAACGAAACCAAGCAATTGCGAACTCAGGCAGAGTAAAGACTTTTTACGAATTTTGCCACAACCGAGGGTTGACTAAAGACGGTTTTCAAAGTCTTCGCAGGGCTCTTGATGTGGCTGAGCAATGACAGACGCCTGTATCGCTTGACTGCCTCATGAGCCATCTCCTTCACTTCTAGCGCGGTGAAGTCTGCTGTTTCGATCATGGGCAATCCTTGTGCTTGCCTCGCCTCGGCAAAGGAACGTGAAGTTAGGTTTTCTTTGATGTAGCCCTCTTGCTGGCATTGTTCGTACAATCTGGTGCCGATTGAAGGTGTTGCGACAAAAAGATGCATGCCGACATCGTAGTCGACTCTTAGTCTTAAAGCGAATTCGATGGTTTGGAGCATATTTTCTCTTTTCTCGCCTGGGAAACCAATTATGTAGAACGCGCCGGTTTTCAGCCCCAGTTCCTTGCAGGTTTTAGCCACCTCGATCACTTTCTTCAGATTGAGGCTTTTTCCGATGACGTTATCTAAGACTTCTTGGTCGCCTGATTCAATCCCGAAAAAGAGACTTTGGCAGCCTGATTCCTTCATTTTCTTCAGCAGTTTTATGTTGAGACAGTCTGCCCTTACGCCGTTGGGTGTTTCCCAGTTTATTCTTATGCCTCTTTCAATTATTTCGTCGCAAATTGCCTCAAACCTTTCCGTGTCCAGCGTCAGATTGTCGTCTTCGAAGAATATTGTCTTGACACGGTATTTGTTGACTACGTGTTCTATGTGGTTGACCACGTAATCTGCTGAGTGGGATCTGAAGGATTTCCCCATGTGGAGGTGAACTGAGCAGAAGCAACAGTTGAATGGACAGCCTCTGCTTGTGATCATAGATATTGATCGATCCTTGAAGCTGCGGTACTCGATTGTCTTTGGTTCGAGATATTCTTCCATGTCTACCAAGTGATAGGCTGGGTAAGGCAGTTCATCAAGATTCTTTAGCCATGGTCTCGGCGAGGTCTGAACTATTGCAGTGCCATTTCTGAATGCTATGCCGGGCACATCTGAGAGGTTTTCCCGTCTCGCAAGGGAGTCGAGTATATCGAGCATGGCATACTCTCCTTCGCCAATCACCACGATGTCAGCGGTTTTGGCTTCTTCCAGAAACTGTGCTGGTGCAGCAGAGACGTGTGGACCACCAACGACTGTTAGAATTCGCGGATCGACTCCTTTTGCTATGTCGCAGACGGCTATTGCGTTTTCAACCTGGCTCGTGAAAGGGTTTGAGACTCCTACTACGTCAGGTTTTCTTTTTCGTATCTCTTCTGTGATTCTCCAACCAGGCATGCCGATAATTGTCTTTTCCTTCGACTTCCAGATGGACGAATCGCTCATGAAGGCGTCAAGAATGCTCACTTCGTGCCCACCTTTCTCCAGAACCGCGGCGATGTATAGGAGACCAAGGGGGATATTGCCCGCTGGAATGTCCGATCCAGGGTAAAACGCCTGCGGCGGGTTAACGAGGAGCACTCTCATTTAATGTACCTTCAAAAACAAGGGATAGCCGCGTATATTTAGATTGGCTTATGGCTTGACTGTCGTGCAGTTGGCACCCAGTGAGAAGGCTGAAGGCTGAGAGAACGGCGTTCTGGACAGGTTGTCTTTGGAATTACGGTGTTGAGATCGTGTAGCTGGGTCTGCCGGACTTCTTTTTGGCTAGACCGCTAAGGAACCGCTTTGTTGCACTGAGGATGCTTCTGCCGCCTATTGCCGTGAGTATAACAAGAATTTCGATTCTGCCAATCAGCATAGCTAGAATCAGCAGCCACTTGTAGCTTATTGCAATTGACACGGTTGTGATTCCCATGCTTATCCCGTTGGTTGTCAAGGCTGAACTAATCTCGAACACTGAGTCAAGGAATGATATGCCAATTGTTGAGAAGACTGCGCTGAAAACGAACAAGAGCAGGAGCAAGCCAATTACGTTGATCAAGGCCGCCTTCAGTTCCTCTCGGTCTGGTTTGTTGTCTTTCTTGCGGATTGCGTCGATCAGTGTCTGGATTCGTTCGATCCTGATGCCCCCGGCCATGCTGAACGTGCAGCCGCCTATCAACCCGAGGATAATGAAGGCTATCTTGGCAGGGGCAGGTGTGGCGCCCACGTTAATGTAGTCCATTCCCGTTGACGACATCATGGTTACGACGTGAAACAGTGAGTCAAACGGGTTTATCCATGCAAGAATAGCCATCAGCACTGTTGCGCCGGCTATTATTTCGAGATACAGTTTGACTTCTCTGGTCAAGATGTCGCGCACCTTGAGACGAAAGACGTTGTAATGGAATTTGAAGTTGAATGAACCCAGCAGCATTAGGATTAATACACTAACGTGGAAAATGCTGATTCCGGGCGTGATGTTGGGTTGATAGCCACCTGTTAGCACATCAATGGCGGTGCAGCTCGCAATGATCAGATTTGGCGGCGGGTACAAGAAATAGAAGATGGCAGTGAAGATGACGACAAGCAAGGTGTAAACTAGCAAGACTGTGAGGAACACTTTCTTGAGGTTGTCGCCTAGCTTGGCGATCCCAAAAGCTTCGGCGTATGCTCCAAGATCATGGTTTGGGTGCAGGAAGGCTACAAGGATGTAGATGAAGCCGATTCCCCCGATGAACTCTACTAGGCTGCGGTAGAATAGGAGCGATATGGGCAGGGATTCCGGACTTGTGATGAACGTGAAACCTGTGGTTGTGAAGCCGCTGACGGTTTCGAAATAGGCATTAGTGATGAGGTCGAAGGGATTTCCGCTGGCGAACACATTGTTCCATATGTAGGGTATCATCAGCACTAGTGGCAAGACCGTGAAGTTGATGATCATGAGCCAAAGCGAAGTTTTTTCGTCCAGCTCTTTGCGTTCACAGAAAGAGTTCAGGACGAATCCTAGTGCGAAGGATAGGAAGCAGGTGGCTATGAGGCTTGCTACGGGTTGGAGTTCTGCGTTTTGGAGCCCTATGGCGATGGGTAGGATTAGGAGCAGGCCAGCTACCTGTAGAAGAAAACCAAAATTGGAAACGATCTTGCGTAAGTCTACCAATGTTCAGCCTCTAAATCTTGAATAGTGCTGGATGGCCGCTGTGATAGGGAAGTTGCATCCAGGGGGAATTAATACTTTCTCAAGTTGAAGATAAGGAAGAGGGTTGAATCAGGGTTTGGCAGCAGTCAGAACGAGTCGGGTTGCGTTCACGTCGACTTCTATGATTTTGCAGTCTTTGAACTCTTTTGCTTCGCCGAGAATACTCCTGACCGTGACGTTTCCCTTTTCTACTTTCGCATAGACAACATCTTTGAACTGGATTTTTCCGTTAAGGATCACGTTGAATTCACACATCTTGCGTTTCACCTTTCCTGAAAGGATGCGAGTCATATTATAAGGGTTTTGCGCCTACATACACTTCTACTTCCCAGTCCGGAGGCATTTGCTGAGGAGGAAGAAGACACTCTATATAAGAGACAAGAACTCAAAGTTGTTGAATATTAAAGGTGATTTTTTGGCAACCAAGGAAATGGTAGAACTTTTGAACAAAGGAATAGCCCACCATCTTCAGGCTTCGATTCAGTACATGTGGCAGCACATATTGGCGAGAGGAATCGAAGGCGCAACCGTGGAAGGTGTTTTTCGATCTGCTGCTGTGGTTGAAATGAAACATGCTGAAGACCTTGCGGACAGAGTTGCTTTCCTGAATGGCGTGCCAACCGATAACCCGAGTCCGATTCATGTGGGTCATAGTCTTGAAGAGATGCTTAAAGAAAATGTGCAAGCTGAGGAAGAAGCAATTAGGGTGCTGAAGGAAGCGATACAGGTGGCTAACAAGGAAGGCGATTTTGGGACCAGGCGACTGCTTGAAGAGATTCTCTTAGATGAAGAGAGCCATTTGGACAAATTTGGTAAATTGCTAGTGGGCTTAACTAGTCCGTTTACTCAGCCGGAGCTCTGAGCCAGAACTTCCGGTTGGCGCGTTCTTCTTCCTTTTTTGTTCTTGTTCTTGAGGCAACTTGACAGAAGTCTCGGCTTAGGAGACTTTGTTTAGGTTTTTCACTTTTGTCACGTATTTGTCGGCATCGAATTTCTTGCGGAGTCCGTTTTCGTTCATGTATCGAACCATGCCGAAGATTCTTCTTTCTTTCCACGGACGATCGTGTTTTCCAAAACACCATGCTATGCCGGCGAAGCCGTTTGGGTCTCTGCCGTCTAGCTCGTACTTGTTGTTTAGGTAAAGGATGGTTTTGAAGGCTGTCTCCGGGATTTTGGTCCATTCGATCAGTTTCTTTCCCCAGTACATTCGCATGTAGCCATGCATTTTGCCTGTTAAGCGCATTTCGTCTTGAGCTGCATTCCAGTAAGGATCGTGTGTCCGGGCGTTCTCCAGTTCCTCAAGATTATACAGATAATCTCTGTTATCGCTCTCATGGGATTTTAGCGTGTTTTTTGCCCATTGGGGCAAGCTGTCAAAAGAATCATAGTTCTTGTTGTAGTAGACGTAGTTTGCGGCTAGCTCTCGTCTGACTATTAATTCTTCAAGGTATGCTTCTTTAGCGAGGGTGGGGGTGTTTGACTCTGAGATCTGCAATGCGATGTAGATCGGGGAGATTTGCCCAAAATGAAGGTACGGACTCAGGTCAGACTCGTAATGTTGAGTAGCATCATTCCTTAGTTCAGGGTATTCCGACAGTCTGTTTTCAATGAAATCCTCGAGGTGACCGATTGCTTGGCATGTGCCACCTTTGAAATGTGGAG
The DNA here is from genome assembly GCA_964632825.1 of uncultured Candidatus Bathyarchaeia archaeon. GTDB lineage: Archaea > Thermoproteota > Bathyarchaeia > Bathyarchaeales > Bathycorpusculaceae > UBA11855. Next base: position 12,049 of record CAZWBY010000017.1, on the reverse strand, counting down.
TCTTGCTTACGGACTTGTCTATGTTGAGTGACAAGGTGACATCGTCGATATTCTTGAGGTCAAGTGAGTCAGTTTCTAAGCTTAGCGAGTCCCTCTTCGGTGAAGTTTTTGTTGGTTGAGATAGAAAGCGAGTTCGTCTGGCGGCAATTTTGGGTCTTATCGTGGCTGCGGAGTATTCCTCTTTTTCAGATGCTTCCTCAATAGGGACGACAACGTTGTCCTCGACCTGGATCAATGGGCATTTTATGTTCTCTGCCACGTGTTTGTACCAGTTTTTCAAGGTCCTGAGATAGCCTTTGTCGACGACTACGATGCATGCTTTTCTTGCAAGTTCAACTGCGCCTTTTTCCGGTGATTTGCCGAGAATTGCCGCCTTTATTCCGATTTCACTGAGAGAGTTGCTTGTTTCTCGAAGACCTTCCAGCATAAAGTTGCAGTGGCGCAGGTTCGCCTCTGGAAATGTGGGCGTGACTCCGAAAAAGGTCAGGATGGGTTTGTTTAGCTTGTTAGCCTCTAATATTGCGTATTCGAGGGCTAAATTGCAGTCAATCCTTTGTGAGGATTGCATCCAGTATAAGACGTACCGGTTATCTTGGGTATTGTTATGATTGAGTCGCTTTATGCGTTCTTCAGCGATCAATGTCGTCAGCCCTTTGAAGGTTCATGCCAGTCAAGGCGATTGAAGACCGGTTTTCTCTGTTACGTCTGCAAGTCTGACTATAATCAACGGCTTGTCCGGTGTGAGTATGGACCAGTCTTTGTCACTGGAAAAGCCGTGCGCTGCTAGAAAGGTGGTTGAGAGCGCTCGTGTTTTTGCTGTCTTAACAATTTTGCGTATCGCGAGAGCTCTTTCTTCAAGGTCAGTGACTGGTGTCAGCTTGCCGGTTAGCACGACGAATCTGTATTCGTTTAAGTCTTGTGTGAATTTTTCTATTTCAACGCAAACGGGGTTGTCTTGTTTGAGCAAGTCAATTTTCTTGCCATAATTCGTGAAGTGAAAGTAGAGTTGCCCGTCAACTAGGGCATATTGGAAAGGGGCAATGTATGGTGCTTTTTTGCCCATGAATGCGATTCGGCAGAGAAATTGCTCTGCTATGAGCTGGTTGATTTCGTTTTCAGTCATTTTTGGCAGTTTTTTTGGCATGGGGCATCACGATCCAGTTGAGGAATTCTTTTTGAAGAGTTATATCTGGTTTTTCATGAATGCTAGCTGTGCTTTAGCGTGTTTCTTCCTTTCATTGGTATCTATTGGAGAATGCGAGTTGGGTCTTTAGATATTTTTATATAGAAAACAAAAAGAAATAGCTCATTGGGGGATGCCTTGTGGCAACCGTCAATTCATCAACATTGAAGTGGCTAAATATTGTAGCGTTCATTGCAGTGGTCATCATTAATGGTTTGGCGGGCAGCACAACTTTCATTGGCGGTCAAGATACCGCTCAAGTTTCCGACGAGAACTTCACGGCAATTACTCCTGCCGGCTACACGTTTGCTATCTGGGGAGTAATCTATACATTACTAGGTGTGTTTATCATTGTTCAGGCGTTGCCCAGCGATAAAGGTGAAACCGCTGGCAAAATTGGCTGGTTTTTCATCCTGAGTTGCGTTGCAAATATTGCCTGGCTTTTCCTCTGGCAATTCGAGTTCATAACTATATCTGTGGTTCTGATGTTCGCCCTTTTCGCGAGTCTATTGATGGTTTATCTGAAGGTTGGCGTTGGAAAGGCTTCAGCATCGTGGCGCGATAGACTAGCGGTACATGCTCCCTTTAGTGTTTACTTAGGCTGGATCACAATAGCTTCAATTGCTAACGTTGCGGCTGCTTTGGTCTCGGTTGGCTTGGGTGAGCTCGTCTTAGGTGCGGAAACGTGGGGTATTCTGGTAATTGTGGTTGCATTGTTGATAACTACGCTTGTTGTTCTCACAAGAAGGGATCCTGCCTATGGGCTTGTGATAGTCTGGGCTTTGATTGGAATTTCGGCGAATCAGAGCGGGTACCAAAATGTTACTCTCGCAGCGCAAGTGAGCGCAGTGATTGTTGCTGTGGCAGTGGTTGCCAGCGTCCTCCTTGCGAAATTCAAGCCTAAAAGCTAAGAGGCGTAGTAGAGCAGCCTAGTCCAGAGCCTGAAAAGGAGTCATCAGTCATCATATCCACTTTTGAGAAGGCCATCAGGCATGGAGTCGAAGAGGGACTATTTAACGCGAAATACCCACTGGAGCTGCAACGGTACTCTTAGTGTCTGTGAACACCTTGCGGAAGAACAGAGCACAGACGGGCGAACAGGATCTTGAAGCCATTTGGGATATTGATGAGCCAATATTGGGGGCAGAACCCGGGATTTTCAGGAAATACGCGTTGGAAATGGGGATAGTGGAATGAAGAAAAAACAGAAAGCCAACTTGGATCCCCGCAGGAACATCTTTGCGCTAGGATTTGCCAGCTTCTTCACCGACATGTCCAGTGAAATGGTTTTTAGCCTCCTCCCCACATTCCTCCTCAGCCTACCCGGATCCAGCATAGCAATACTAGGATTCATCGAGGGATTCGCCGAAGCCCTGAGCTACGCCCTAAGGGCAATCTCGGGAATTTTTTCAGACAAATTCAGAAAAAGAAAACTCCTCGTCCTCATCGGATACGCCATGTCAAACGCCTTCAAGCCTTTCTTCGCAATAGCCAGAACCCCACTAGACGTCTTCGCAATCAGAGTAACTGACCGAGTTGGAAAAGCAATCCGCACTTCTCCCCGTGACGCTTTACTGAGCGAATCGGCCCCGGAGAAGCGACGAGGAGCAGCCTTCGGCCTACACAGAACTCTGGACCAGTCAGGCGCCATCATAGGACCCATAATCGCCTCAACAGCCCTCCTCACCCTAGGTCTCACCGTAAGAGACATTTTTTGGCTATCACTAATACCCGGCACTGCCGCACTTCTGATTATCCTGTTTGCTGTCAAGGAACGAGTTGGCGAAACCGACGGAAAGTTCCAGCTCCTGGCAGGAGTCAAAACTGTCCTACGGGGGAATTTCTCTCGGCTTCTTGTAATTGTCGGCATCTTCTCTCTTGGAGCATTCAACTTTTCCTTCATCCTACTCAACGCCAAACAAGCTGGAATTGCAGATTCACTTGTCCCTCTAGTCTACGCAGCTGTTAACGTTGCCCACGTTGCTATAGCGATCCCTGCAGGAATCCTGTCTGATAAAGCAGGAAAAGAAAAAGTCATGCTTCTAGGCTACATCGCCTTCCTCTTCACTGCCGTGCTGATCTTGCTTCTGCCCGCAAACGGATTCAATGCCTTGTTGGTGGCCGTTTTCTATGGCCTCTACTTCGGAGTCGTTGAAACAGTCCAGAGAGCCTTAGTTCCAGGATACGTTGAAAGCAGCCTGCGAGGAACCGCATATGGAGTATACTACCTCACTGTCGGATTGGCATTCTTCGTTTCAAACGCTGTAGTCGGCGGTTTGTGGGAATACTTCGGGGCATCTGCTGCAGCTGCTTATAGCATAGCCACAACAATAGTAGCCATTGTAGTCATGATAATCTTTCTCAATAAGCAGAAAAAGGCGAATCTAGCACCGCGGCCTTAGAGGTGGAAATCCAGTCGAGTTCGAAGAAACTCTTTAAAGGCGGAAAATCCGCACAAAATATATCTGGATTTCCTTAGCATAACGACACAATGGTTGTGACACGTTTGTCGAAAGCAGTTGGCTCGTTAAAGAGACTTGTGATGGTCTTCATCCTACTCATGGTTCTGGCAGCCATAGCGCTGCTCATTTACAATTATTGGATACAGAAGCCAATCAATCTGCCCGACATCCTGGATAAGTCTATCCAAATCGTTGTCATTGCAGGATTCTGGCTTGCAATTCTGTTTTTCATACGGCGCTCAAAACCAGCCATAGCAAAGAATTTCGGAGAACAACCTGCGACTATTATTCAAACATTCATAGGTGGCATAGCGATCTTGGTCATGATTTTCGCATTGCTGAATGTCCTAGGCGTCTCTCCCGAGAGTCTACTGGTTGGGGCGGGAATTGCCTCCATAGCGATAAGTCTAATAGTATCCTCTTTCGTGAGCAGTCTCCTCTCCGGAGCTTTTGTCTTTCTAACCCACAAATTCAGGGCAGGCGACAACATAATCGTTAATAACATTCCCGGAGCAGTCACTGAAATAAACGCCCTAGCCGTGCGAGTAAACACAGACATTGGTCAGATCGCAATTTCCAACAGTGCAATCGCCTCAGGTTCAGTGATTATCACCAAAACTCACCCATATGAGACTGCTTCGTACAGTCGACTTCCCTATTCAAAAGGAGACAGGGTCATCACCAAATACATGGAAGGCAAAGGAACTGTCAAAGAAACAACACCAATTCACACGACAATCCTCTTGGACTCAGGAGAAGAACTTGTCTTTCTCAACAGCAGCGTCCTAACAGGATCAGTAGCTGTTGCCAAGATCACTCAGCAAAAACACATTCCCAAGTAAGACAGCAATTGCATGTCAGAGCAAGAGTTGCTGCGCGCTCTGGATCAAGAAGTATGTGCCCAGTAGCATCATAAAGACGCCAAGCACAATTGCCAGTGTCTTCTGGTGGGGGACTATGTGTTGCTCGTTTCGTTTTACTGCAAAAGACACGAATGAATAGTATACAAGGTCTGCCAGCCAATGCCCTGCCGTCACGACGACTACGCCAAACGCGTTCATCATGTCCATGCCCGTCAAGAGGAGCGCTAAACCGCCCGTGGCCCACCATAAGGGCTGAGTTGGGTTAAATGCAGTGTAGAAGATTCCACCTACAAAAGAAGAATTCACCCTTGATTTCTCCATGCTTATCTCCCTGCCCTTGCTACGGATCATGCTTAGCCCAATGACGGCAAGGGCTACTCCTCCAAGAACATAAAACACCAGAGTGTTTTGCGTTATTAGACTGCTAAACCCGAGGAGAATTATGAGAATTATGATTGACTCCCAAACGGCGTGACCGAGAATTATCCTCGGACCAGTCATTTGCTTCTTCCTTGAAGTGTCAAACACAGTAAACGCCAACAGCGGTCCCGGAATGATGGCTCCGCTGAATCCCACAAGGAAACCGAGAGAGAGCAAGGTGAAGAATTCCACTATCATATTGTTCTGCGCCTATGCTGGTTTTGACGACTGAAAATTGCAGTGTGATGAACCTAATTAAGCTGCCGTTCACGCTCGGCGATGTTGCACTCTAGGTCAATTCCGTTTTTGCGCGCTATATAGTGCACTAGAATCCTAATAGAACTGCATTTGCAATGTTAGTCGAATGATCACCTACACGTTCCAAGTTTCTGAGAATATCAACGAAAATTATTCCCACGAGTGGATTGCATATTTTGTTCTCAAGTCTTCGGATGTGATTTGCCTCAAAAATCCTTTGCAAATGGTCAATTTCTGCCTCTAGTTCCTGAACTGTCTTGACAACTTGCTCATTTCCGCCTTCAAGGACGCTCAGGGCGTTTTCATAAATCATCTTCGCTTTGGCACACATGGTGGACAGCTCTTGTTTAGCATCTTCTGAAAAGCGCAGGGCTTTTTTCATTTTCTTTTCTGCTAATTCTACAAGATTGTTGGCATGATCCCCTATTCTTTCAATGTCATTCAGACTGTGTTTCAGGTAAGCCAGTTTCTTGAATTCTTTCTCGCTCAGGTTTACAAATCGACTGTCATCTAAGAACTTCTCAACAGCATGATAGATTTCATCCACAATCCCTTCTAGCTCCTTCACTTTTGCAATTGCCTCTTTTTTGTCATCTTGTATGGCCAATGTTGCTTTATCCAGCATCTCGTACGTTAAACTGCCCATTCTAAGAATTTCTTTTTCGCCTTGAGACAAAGCGATAGAAGGGGCAGCAAAGAGTTTTTCATCTATGAATTCTGTTCCTCTCTTGATTTTAGTCTCCTCTCCAGGTAGAAGCCTCTTGAGGACAGTGACTAGAACCCCTGTTAACGGCAACATAATCACAGTGACTGTTACGTTGAAAATTGTATGGGCGTTCGCGATTTGTCTGGGCAGATCCAGCGATAATGTCTGCAGAAATCCTGAAAAGTTGCCTATGAACGGAAAGAATAACAATATTCCGAATACATTTACTACGAGCTGACCCAGAGCTAATCTCTTTGACGAGAGTGATGACCCAATGACTGCAAACAACTCGCCAACACATGTGCCTATGTTGGCGCCTAGAATCATGGCTATGGCCGCAGGCAAAGTGATCAAGTTGCTAATACCAAGAGATATTACCAAAGCCACTAAAGCTGCACTACTCTGAAACAAAGCAGTAATTACTACCCCCGCAATTAACCCATATAGCGGAAATTGACCGAAATTAAACAAGAAATTGCTCAGACCAGGTTCATTTTGGAGAGGTTGAATACTGCTAGACATTATGTCCATTCCCAAGTAGATTAAGCCAAAACTCAATATCATCTGACCAATGTTCTTGTATTTTGCAGTTTTTGCCAGAGAGAACAAAAAGAACCCGAACGCGATCACAGGAAGGAAAAAGACTCCAATTTTGAAAGCTATTAATTGCCCAACCACAGTTGTTCCAATTTCGCTTCCGAGCATGACTCCTATTCCTTGTTTCAGAGTCAGAATCCCTGCATTTATCAGTCCAATGAGGACAATCATTGTCAAACTACTGCTTTGCAGCATCGTAGCTGTGAAGGCACCCACAAACATACCTTTCACAGGATTACCGGTGAGTTTGGCAAGCACCTGCTTGACCTTCTCACCGGCCAATTTCTCCAAGGTAGCACTCAGTGCGTGTAATGCGTAAAGGAAGATAGCAAAGCCACCAACAGTGCCAAAGACGACAGCCAAGACATCCATTCTATGATCGCTGCACCTTTTCTCTCAGTGCTTCTTCCAATATGCCTTCTTTTACCTATAAACATAAATAACGTTTGGGATTGAACGCTGGTGCCAAAAAAAACCAACGGCGGCGCCCCACGCGCGCAAATGAAGCTGAGGCAAACTGAAAGCGAAACAATGCGCGTAGGGTTACTCGAATGCGCTAAGGGCATAAGCTCCGTAACAGGAAGAGTGCACGCGCAACACCGATTTCTTGTTGACAGGGTTCCTTGGATCCAAGACCAGATCAGAGCGGAACGCAGAAAAAATGTCTGACCGTAGCTTTCAGCATCCCCTATCCCCCGCGGTATTTTCCAAAAACGCTCTGACTCTGGATTTTTCGCTTGTCGTCGGATCTCTTGAAATCCAATGGGACGACAACAAACGCCAACTCACTGGCTTGCTCGAGATGTTGTTGTGCGACCACGGTTTTTTTGACCGCACTACAACAACCAGATGCCTCTCACCAGTTCTGAAGAAAAAGAAATAACTGGTTTCAAGAAAGAGCTTTGTTTTCTCTCTAACTGGTAGTTGTTGTTCGCTCACTCTGCTGAATAGCAACTCCTCGTGCTAGTTGCTCCTTCTGGTAGTTGTTATGCCTTCGGCTCACAGCATAACAACTTCTCCCAAGTCCAACCGAGTTTTCTGCATCCTGAGAAGACGTTGTTCAAGGACCAGTGACTCAATAAGACATTGCACATATTGACTCCCGGCTTTGCGGGGAAGCGTTGCCAAAAATATTTAGGCATACCTAAAAGTTTATATGATTTGCCGAGAATTTAGCCATGCCTAAAAATGGTGATGTGACTGTCGAACAAAAGCGCTGAAGATTACCTAAAAGCCCTTTCCCTGCTTTCTCGAAATGGCAAACTGGCGTCCACAACCGAAATCGCTGAACATTTCAAGATAGCTCCTGCAAGTGTCACAGAGATGTTGAAAAAACTTGCCGACAAGGAATACGTTGAATATTCCCCATACCACGGGGCTTGTCTCACCGCTAAGGGCGCCCAAATCGCTGAGAAGATCACCAGAAAGCACCGATTGCTAGAAAGATTTCTGAATGACGTACTAAAACTGAAAAAGGACGAAGTCCACGTTCAAGCATGCGAAATGGAGCACACATTGTCCGACGAAGCAGAAGAATCACTATGCAGATTTCTCAACCACCCGGACAATTGCCCGGATGACAACCAGACTATTCCAGCCTGCGATCTGCCTTTCACAACATGCGAGGATTGCCTTGAACTGCATGAGAAGAATCTTGAGGAAAACGGAAAGCGAGAACTAATTCCTGTGTCAATAAATCGCCTCAAGGACGGCGAACGCGGCAAGATATCGTTCATACGGGGAGGACGCAAAGCTCTGAAAAGGCTATCTGACATGGGTCTGACCCCCGGCACAGAAATAACTGTTGTAAAGTCTGCGCCATTTCACGGTCCCATAGAAATCCTCGTGCGGGGCTCAAGACTAGCCATAGGGAGGAGCATGACCGATACAATCTTTGTTGAGGCTGAGAAAGCCTGACAGCAAAGAAACTGGTCATCGCGTTAGCTGGTAACGCGAACGTGGGAAAGTCGGTCATATTCAACTACCTCACGGGTCTGCACCAACACATTGGCAACTGGCCTGGAAAAACTGTGGAAAGGGCAGAAGGCACGCTCCGATTCAAAGAATACACAATTGACATTGTTGATCTCCCAGGCATATACTCTCTATCAACTTATTCGCTTGAAGAAGTAGTTTCCAGACAGTACATTGCTGAAGAGCGACCAGACTTAGTCATAAACGTAGTTGATGCCGCCGTGTTGGAGAGAAATCTAGCCTTCACTCTGCAGCTCATGGAACTGGACGCGCCTATGATTTTGGCGCTAAATCAACTGGACATCGCCAAGAAAAAGGGCATCGAAATAGACATTGAAAAACTTGAGGAACTTCTGGGAGTGCCTGTCATACCTACGGTCGCGGTCAAAGGGATAGGCTTGTTCCAGCTTCTTGAAAGGGCTGTGGAAACAATCAAGAATGGTCAAGTCACCAAACGAGAGGTTAGGTACGGGGAAGAAGTTGAAGAAAGAATAGCCAGGCTCTGTGAGATGATCAAAGGAGTGCAACTGGGTTATCCGACGAGGTACGTTGCTGTCAAGCTGCTGGAGGGTGACGAAGAAATAGTGAAACAAGTTGCCAAGCAGAGACCACAGGCTGTTGACGCATCAAAAGAATTTGCCGATGAGATCGAAAATCTGCACAAGCATTCTTGTTCAACTGTTATTGCCTCTGAACGATACGAAGCTGCTGGCTGCTTGGTTCGACAAGCTCAGAGGCTTGTGCCTCCGGTGAAGCCCACGATTGAGGAGAAGCTTCATAGCATCACAACCCACAAAATCGCGGGATATCTCATAATGGGTCTCTTGCTGCTTCTAGTTTTCTTCTTCATTTTCACTTTCGGAGATTATACTTCCAGGCTCCTAAGCAGTCTCCTCTACGGACTGGAACCCTTATTCATGAAGCTGTTTGGGACAGGAGTTGTTGGTGACCTTGTCTGGGGTGGGATTGTCGAGGGGCTTATAGCCGGGGTGACCATAGCCTTACCCTACATAATTCCGTTCTACATCATCTTGTATTTCTTGGAAGACTCGGGCTACCTCAGCAGAGTGGCGTTCTTGATGGACAATGTCATGCACAAGATAGGGCTGCATGGAAAAGCTTTCATCCCGATGATGCTTGGCTATGGCTGCAATGTCCCAGCGTGTTTAGGATGCAGGGTTATGGAAACACAAAGGGAACGCTTGTTGGCTGCCTTTGTTACAACACTAGTCCCGTGTGCTGCTCGCACCGTCATAATCTTGGGGTTAGTAGGTAAATTCATCGGTATCCAATGGGCTTTAACGATCTATGTCTTTGATCTCATCGTCATCTTCGCTCTTGGACGGTTAGCGTTCAGAGTCTTGCCAGGAGAGCCTACCAGCTTGATAATGGAGATGAGCGATTACAAGATGCCACAGTTGAAGACTGTGTTGAAGGAAACGGGTTTCAGGTTGGCTGAATTTGTGAAAATAGCTTTTCCGCTGATCGTAGTTGGCAGTCTTGTGATAAAGGCTTCGGAAATTGCGGGCTTACTGAATCCGATTGCAGATTTACTCAGTCCAATTACGGTCCTGTGGTTGGGCCTGCCCGTTGTCACAGGCATTACACTGATCTTTGGGGTGGTGAGGAAGGAACTGTTGCTGATTATGCTTGCAACGCTTTTGGGAACGACAAATTTTGCAGCGGTCCTAACACCGGTCCAAATGATTGTACTCACTTTGGTGGCTATGTTTTACGTGCCTTGCATCGCCACTATTTCTGCCTTGGTCAAGGAGTTTGGCTTCAAGAAAGCCCTCTTCATAACATTTTTCGAAATAGCCTTTGCCATAGCCCTTGGTGGTGTCGCTCTAAGAATACTGACCCTATTCATCTAGAGTTACACTACTGCATATTGGGTTTTGCAGCGTCTTTGTTTCTTGAAATCACGAATACTGCCGTATGACCCTCTAGATAAGCGGGTCTGCTATTCTATTAGCAGAAGGAAGAGCATTGTTATGGCTCCCAGAGAAATTGATACGAATTGTAGAGCTGCCTTTTTGGGATTGAGTTCGTCTTTGCGAAGTTCAGGAATCAGATCAGAACCTGCTATGTAGATGAAGTTCCCTGCCGCAAAAGGTATCAGCAATGGAATAAACCCTTCAAGGGCCGAACCCACAACAAACGCAATTATTGCGCCAACGACTGCCGTCAGGGCAGTCAGAAAGTTGAACGCAAGTGCTTTTCTTTTGCCAAAGCCCCCGTACACCAAGACACTGAAGTCACCGAGCTCCTGGGGGATCTCGTGGAAAATAACAGCTAATGTTGTGGCTACTCCCAACGGCACACTAGCAACATAGCTGCCCCCAATAATAAGCCCATCAATCAAATTATGAATCGCATCGCCAAACAAGTTCATGTACACAAAGGAGTGGGGATGCTCTTGCGAAGTGGGAATGTGGCAGTGCCTCCATTGCAGAAATCGCTCTACTGCAAAAGAGGAAAGAATCCCTACAATAATCAGAGATGATGCTGTGATACCAAGACCAGTCTCGCTTGCCGCCTCGGGTATTAGATGAAAAAAAGCGTCTCCGAACAAGCTGCCCGCGGCATAACTAACAAAGAACAAAAATGCTGTCTTCAGCTTCTTATCTGCCAGCCACAGGGTCAGCACACCAACTAGTGAAATCATGCTGACAGCTACAACGCTTAGTAGACCAAGCTCCCAAGCAACCATACAATCTCCGAATGAGGAAGACTGGCAGTGTTATTAAGTTTTTAAAGCGAACAAAAATGCTCCAGAGGTTAAAGTAACGCTTCTGCAAAGATTAGCTATTTGTCGGACAGAACTTTGGGGATATAGGCACATTGAGGATCGGGACCCAGGATGTCGCCTGTGAGGAAAAGTGCCGAGGTTCGACATCCGCCGCATATGTCTTTGTATTCGCATACGCCGCATTTGCCTTTGAGGCTGCTTCTATCCCTGATTTTGGTGAAGAATTCGCTGTTCTGCATTTCGTCCCATATGCTCTGGAGAGACTGGGTCTTGATGTTTCCGAAGCGGTAGACGTCATTATAGCTGCATGGTATGGCATCGCCGTTTTCTGCTATACTCATGAACTTGCCAAAGAAGCATCGCCCAAGAAAGAAGTTGTTAAACCAGTTGTCCCAATCAGCAATGCCGCGTTGTTTCGCAACCCGCGCATAAGCTGGATAGTAAACGTTGATTGCGGGTTTTCCTTTATACACTGATTGCAAATCGAAAAGCTTGTTCCATGCCCACTCGTTCTGCTGCGGGGAAGGACAAGCTTTGAGGCTGGCTTCATCTTTGCTGTAGGGAATCATGCCGTGATAAATGACCCATCTGGCACCGTACTTCTCCGCCAAATCCAGCACAGCAACGAAGTCATTTTCGTTCACGTTTGTGACCGAATCGTTCACGTTAGCCAAAGTGTAGACGAGACAGTTCAGAAGCTTCTCTTTAGAAAGCCTCTCAATCAATTTCACAGCGGCAGCATACGCGCCTTTTCCGCGGACTAAATCATTTGTCGCTTCCGCACCATCAATGCTAACGGAAACGCGAACTTCATTTCTGACAATGTTTTCAAGA
>CAZWBY010000016.1:18146-20154 GCA_964632825.1 uncultured Candidatus Bathyarchaeia archaeon | reverse complement strand
CGCGAATTTCGCTATCAACGATCCTAAAATTGATCGATAGTCTTCAACTCGTCACCAATCAGGAGCAAACAGCCCCCGCAACTGAGCCCGAATTCTCAACCAAACCGACAGAGGCTGAAGAAACATCATCGGAAAATCAGGCACGCCAATCTGAACCAATCGAACCCGAACCTGAGATCAAGCAGCCTGAGGCAGAACTTGAATATGAGCCTTCCTTGACAGAAGTCTCAGCAACACAATTCATAGTCGAACACATAGGCGGTCTCTTGGTTCCTCCGGACACCGTCAGAATCGACAACGCATTGATGCTGAAATGGAAAGAGCTCTACGGAGATAGGAAAATCACCGAAGTCGAAGTGGAAACCCTAGGCGGACAAACCACAAGATGCAAGGTGAAACCCATAAAGGACTCAAAGCTCGAGGGAAAAGGCCTAATCCAGATACCCGTGAAAATCCAGACTCAGCTGGAAACCTCCCAAGGCGAACTCGTTATGGCTAAACCCGTAATCGTTTAAGAAGGAACTGCAATGGCAAGAAAAAAAAGAAACACAACGGAACACCAACTCACAGCAGCAACACTCGAAAACGAATTCCCACTACCGGTAATTTCTTCGTTCGTGGAGAAAGACCCAACATTCGCATCTTTGCGCACACGTCTCGCAGAAGTTAACCAAACTGAAGGCGTGACAGGTTACATTTTAAGAAATTCGACCTCAGCCACGATCGATCTAAAAGACCCTTCAAGTCTAATGGCGCTTGCGCTCCTATCATCCCATGCAGTGGATGCTAGTCAGGAATTATCAAGAGGTTTCGATCTTGGACAGATCGAAAGTGTGCTCCTTGAAGGCAAGAGCGCCAAGGTTCTTTGCGTAAGCATTGGCAAAAACATTGTCAACGTATTCATGGAAAAAACTGCGGATCACAATCAGATTCTCAACCAAGTCTGCACTGATCTCGGCAAGTAGTTGTCTTTTTCGGACGCAGTCCAGCTTTTCAAGATGGTCAAGCTCAATTTGAGCAAGCCCGTCGAAAGTTGCTTGTTAGATCACGCTGTTGGTCAGGATTTTCTGAAAATCTCTGTTTATTCTGACCCGGCGAGTGTCTTCATCGAACTCTGCAAGATCATACTGACTCAAAAATTTGGTTATCTCTTGCAGTTCGTAGTCACTGAAACCCATGAGCTGCTTGAGTTGATCCAGCTTGTGCCATTTTCCGTCCCCTATCTTCTCAAGTAACATAGTTATTCTGAATGGCATTGGCTCGACCAGTAGGGTAAGGTGATTTTCAACGTTTAAAAGGCTTTTGAGGTTGTCTTTTAGAAGACTCCTATAGACAATCGGGTCCATTCTTACATCTTTCATACCCTTTAGAAACTTCAATTGTTGTATCTGCCCAAAATTGTCTCTGCTATGCATTGTAGCCAGTGAAGTTTTGGTTGCGCCCTCCAGCGTAAACCTTTAACTTCGGGAAGCCAAATGATGAAAAGAGGATTTGAGCATATGCACAGGAGGCTCTTGATACCGGGACCGACCGAGGTCAGCCCTGAGATACTGAACGAGCAAGCTCGCCCTGTCATTAGTCACAGAGGCAGGGACTTCACCGCACTGTACACGGGGATAATCGACAAATTATCAGCATTCCTTCAGCTGCCAGCTAGCTACAAAGCAACTGTCACTGCCTCCTCAGGTACGCTGTGGTTTGACATAGTCGGTCGAAGCATCGTTGAAAAGAAGGCACTTGCCTGCATCAATGGTGCCTTCGCCTCCAGATTCGGGGAAATCTTGAGAGCTTGTGGCAAACAAACGGATTTTCTGGAGGTCGACTGGGGCAAAGCCGTGAAGCCAGACATGATTGCTGAGAAACTCGATTCAAGCACGTACGATACGCTGGTTCTTTGCCACAACGAATCCTCAACAGGTGTTCGGAACCCTGTCTACGAAATCGGCAGAATGGTTCGAGACGAATATCCAGACGTAATGTTGGCGATTGACAGCGTTTCTGGAATGGG
>CAZWBY010000016.1:0-18046 GCA_964632825.1 uncultured Candidatus Bathyarchaeia archaeon | reverse complement strand
CTCGCTGGCGATCCTCGGAACCTGATAACCCAACCCTATGACAAGATCGACTCTGAAATGCAGAGGGCCTACTATGAAAAGTCAATCTACAGCTTCTGCAGGGTAATTCTGCCAATAGAGAGCGAAAAATACAAAGTTGCGCAGCATCGATTCCATAAGTGGCTGAGAAAGGGCATATTGGCGAAGGACAATGAACCTGCAATTTTTGTCTGCAGACAGGAATTCACCCTGGATGGAAAAAAGCTGACACGCACTGGAGTGATAGCTGCCCTGCGATTGTACAATTACGACGAGCAAGTGGTTTTTCCACATGAAACAACTTACAGAGAGCCAAAAACTGATCGCTTGAACATGATGCGGGCCGTGCAGAAAGATCTCGAACCAGTGTTTCTCATGTACCCTGATACTGAAGGCGCGACTCAGTCTTTTTTCGAAGAGGTTTCTAAGACCACGCCCGCGCTCATGATTGAAGACTCATTCGGGATCAAGCACACGATTTGGCGGGTCGCTGAACCGAAGAAGATCAGACTCCTCCATGAGACACTTGAACCAAAGAAACTCGTTATCACTGACGGGCATCACCGCTACGAAAGCGCAATCGCATACAGAGACGAACGACGTCAAACGGAAAAAGGTTGGACCACGGATTCGTCCTTCAACTTCCACATGAGTCTACTGGTGCCCATCCAAGATGAAGGCCTGTTGGCTTTGCCCGCTCATAGACTCCTGAAACACCATGTGTTAACTGATGAACAAGTAAGCATGCTTGACCGATTCTTCACAGTTACTGAGATTGACTCGACCGTGAAGAGTTTGGAGAGTTTTCTCAAGAGCAACCAGAATGAACATTCTTTTTGCATCTACACGGGAACTAAGGCTTTTGGTATAGTCTTGAAGCATGAAGCAGCGGTCTACGAGTTTGTCGGTTCCAGGTCTTCGAAGGATACCAAGCTTTTTGACGTTGTGATCTTGCGCGATGTTATATTCAAGGCCATTCTCAAGGCGGGTGACTTGAAAATGGACGAAGACATAATCTACGAACGGTGGACGAGTAGGGCGGTAGAAAGAGTTGACAGAGGCGAAGCCAAGCTGGCGTTTTTCGTGAACCCGATTGCCCCGAAAGTGGTTTGGCAAATCGCCCAGCAGCACGAGAGAATACCTGAAAAATCCACGGATTTCTATCCCAAGCCAGTCTCGGGCTTAGTAATTATGGACATTTCCCCTGGCGAAAAACTGATGGTAAAATAGTCCGTTGCTTGGCGGAGTTTTGCTCTCTAGTTGCCCGGATGTCCATAGTCTGGCTGGAAGGTCTGTCTTCTTAGTTTTCCATAGTTTCATCCACAAAAAACGTTACAAGAATTGAAATGACCTACCGAGCATTTGCCATGTTCACGCCGATAGGTTTTGTCATTTCACGAATTTTGACTGGTGTCTCTTGAACCTCTTCTTGCAGACTAGGCTACAGAAATGGTACGTTTCTCCTTCATAAGTAATCTTGAATTTAGCTGTGTTTTCGTCTAGAAGCATTCCGCAGACCGGGTCTCTAAACATCTTCTTTGGTTCGTACCTCGAGGGAAGATTGTGGCAACGGCTTATTATGGTTAGTGGTTGAAGGCGTTTGTTCGCTCTTGTAGAAGCAGTCTCGGGTCCACTTCCAGAGAAGAGCTTTTAGAAGAAACTTTGAATCGGCGAATCCTCGTTGCATTTGGTCGAGTTGATTTCTTCGATTGTGGTTTTGGTAAGTCCTCTTATGTTGTTGAAGTCTGCGAGTTCGCCGTAGCTTACCAGCGTTATGGCTGTCCCTTCGCCTCCCATTCGCGCTGTGCGCCCAATGCGGTGGAAGTAGACTGGTGCGTCGACTGGTACGTCGTAGTTGATTATGTGCGTGATCCCCTGTATGTCAAGACCTCGTGCAGCGACGTCTGTGGCGACCAGGAGGTTCAGTCTTCCGTTTCGGAATGCCTCTATGGCTTTGTCCCTTTGTGGTTGCGTAAATCCAGCGTGCAGTGCCTGTGCATAGAATCCTTTGCGTGTGAGTTGGTCCGCAAGCCTGCTGGTCTCGTGACGGGTTCTGCAGAATACTATTGCGCGTCGTATGTTGTGTTCATTCATCAGCTGACAGAGTGTTTCCAGTTTGCTGTGTGAGTTCACTATGGTGAAGTATTGTTTCATTTGTGTTAGTGCGATTTCGTCTTTGCTCACGAGGATTTTGGATGGGTTTCGCATATACCGGTTGCACATATTCATTACTGTGTTGTCTATTGTTGCGCTGAAGAGACTTGTTTGTCTATTTGTTGGTGTTCTTGAGAGGATATAGCTTATGTCTTCTATGAATCCCATATCTAGCATTCTGTCTGCTTCGTCTAGGACCACGAACTTCACAGATGCAAGATTTAGTACGCGTCTTTCTATAAGGTCAATTATGCGACCTGGTGTTCCGACGACAATCTGGGTGCCGTTTTGCAGTTCTCTTATTTGACGTTCGATTGGTGCTCCGCCATAGACAGGCAAGACCTTTGTCCTTGCATATTTGGCGAAAAGGCGGATGTTCTCCGCGACTTGAACTGCGAGCTCTCGTGTCGGTACTAAAACCAGACCTTGAACTCTCTTAATTTCAGGATCCAAGAGTTCTACCATTGGAACTCCGAACGCCGCTGTCTTTCCCGTTCCTGTTTGTGCTTGCCCGATGACATCTTTGCCTTCGAGCAAAGGTTTAATCGCTTGGGCTTGAATCGGGAAAAGTTCTTCATACCCAAGATCTTTTATGCCTTTCAGGACTTCCATGCTTAGGGGCAAGTCTCTGAATGACTGTGTTTCCATTTTACTCTATTTACTCCTGCCACAAAATTTTTCATGCGTTTTTTCTAAGCTTTCAAAAGCTTCGTTAGTGACCATGAGTTAATGTGACAGGCAGGGAAGTTGAAAACAAATATAAAAAGGTTTAGCACGTTCAAGAGCAGAAAAGCCAACCCTCAGGCTGGTTTGGACAGATGCCGATTTGGATTTCTTTTGAAGCAAGCGTGCAAGCTGAGCCTGTCAGGAACAATTGTTCTAACTTGTACTTGGGTCTGCCTTAGGCGTTGCTGTGCACAAAGAATCACCCCAACATCCGTTTCGCACCGATAATCAAGGTTTCCCAGTGGAGAACGCCTACAGGAACTCTACAATAGGCGTATTGCCTGCACTGATCCATCAGAGCTGGATTTTGTCAAGCTTAAATATCTGCTAAAGGTTCACTTACTAACCATTCAGCCAAGGAGACAAAACAGATGCCCGCAATAGAAATTGGAAGAATCTGCACGAAACAGAAAGGTCGCGAAACTGGAAAGAAATGCGTCATAATTGACATCATGGACAAGAGTTTTGTGCTTGTAACTGGACCAAAGAAAGTCACCGGCGTCAAGAGAAGACGAGTGAACATCAGTCATCTTCAGCCTCTCCAAGAGAAAATCGATGTATCAAGAGGCGCATCTGATGAGGAAATAGTCAAAGTTCTGGAGTCAACTGGAAAACCTTGAAATGGCTTAATCCAAAACGTAGTCAAATGACGTAAGCTTACATTCACGGAATTTTTCTTCATTAAGGAGAAGTCGCGTCAAATGCCAAAAACAACACCGCCATGGGAAATCCGACGAGAGCGCATCATAAAAAAGGAAGACGCTACGAACGAAAAATACGGGTGCAAACCCCAAGACAGGTCGACCGCTGACTATGTCCGATATGGGGTCATAAATCTTGACAAACCCGCAGGTCCAACGAGTCACGAAGTTGCAGCATGGACGAAGAAGATCCTCAACCTTTCCTGCGTGGGTCACGGCGGGACTCTAGAGGCTTAGAAAGAAAGCCAGAGAAATCCCAAAGTGACAGGCGTCTTACCCGTAACCCTAGAGGACTCTACGAAAATCGTTCAGGCACTTCTCCATAGCGGAAAAGAATACGTTTGTGTCATGAGACTTCATGGAGAAGCCTCAGAAGACAAAATACGAAATATCCTTGGTGAATTCGAAGACGTGATTTATCAACGTCCACCTTTGAGATCTTCAGTAAAACGTCAAATCCGAACAAGGCGAATTTACTACGTAGACTTCATGGAAGCAAGTGGGCGCAATGTATTATTCAAAGTTGGATGCGAAGGAGGCACGTACATCCGGAAACTATGCTATGATATCGGAGAAATCTTGGGTTGCGGCGCTCATATGCAGGAACTGCGAAGAACACGAGCTGGGCCATTCACCGAAGACAGTAACACAATGGCTACGCTGCATGAAGTGGCTTATTGGTTCTCAGAGTGGAAGGAGAAGAAGGAAGACAAACTGCTGCGCAAGTTCATTCAACCAATGGAAACTGCGTTGGCGTTGCTTCCAAAGATAGTCGTTAGAGACTCAGCAGTAGATGCCCTCTGCCATGGGGCGAACCTTACTGCACCAGGTGTCTTGTCAATCGACAGCGGCGTCACAAAAGACTCCGTTCTGGCACTCCTAACTCTTAAGGGCGAAGCCATAGCCTTGGCAAAGGCGGTAATATCTACGGAGGAAACTGTGAAGATAGAGCACGGAACAGTTGCCGTTCTTCAACGAGTCGTAATGCCACGTGGCACCTATCCAAAGGTCTGGAGAAGCAGCACCAAGGAATGAACGAAAGAAAGCCAAACACGAAGCATTATTTCTCTCCAAATCCAGAATCCAAGGCCAAATACGGTCTAATCCAAACCCATTTGCGTGGCAAACGCTTCGAGTTTATGACTGCCTCAAGCGTGTTCTCCAAGAAGCGGATAGACACTGGAACAAGGGTTCTTATCGAGACAATGCAGCTTCCAGAAAGAGGCAAGGTTCTAGATGTAGGCTGCGGCTATGGTGCAGTCGGAATAGCCTCCGCACGCTTCAGTCCAGCACTTCAAGTAATCATGACAGATGTGAACACTCGAGCGGTGCGTCTCGCTCAAGAAAACATCAAAAGAAACAAGATAACCAATGCAGAAGTCAGATTGGGGCATCTTTATGAACCGGTTGTAGGCTTGGAATTCAACGTCATACTGTCTAACCCACCCGTTAGCGCGGGACTGGACATAGTTAAAGCCCTAATATCAGAAGCGCCAAAAGTCTTAACCCCGAAAGGAAGTCTCCAAGTTGTAGTTAGATCTAAAATCAGCGGCAGGTTGCCCTCCGTCTTTCAATCGGTTTTCGGAAACTGCCGGGTTCTCGCGAGGGAAAGTGGATATCGCGTCTTCATGTCTGAAAGAGAATAACACCTTCCATAAATGGGGCACCAGCTGAGATATCCAAAAGACAAATCATCTGAGAAACTATAATAAAACCTAAGGTATGGAATTACAGTTCGAAGCCGGGGTCTCCTAGCCAGGTAGGGAGCAAGCCTGGAGATGTCTATGCCTACAAGCGAACACCGCAAAGCTTGTGGCCTCTCGGGGCCTCGGGGGTTCGAATCCCCCTCCCGGCGCCATTTCTAACGGCTGTGGTTGGTGCAATTTTGGTCAGCTTAAACTTTAACGGAAGTTGCAGCTATCAAACTACTCTTCATCAAAGCCCACGAAACGCCTTATCGTTGCCACAATCTCAGACAATTTCTCCTCGCTCAAGGGAGGATCATAGGGTATTCTTAGAGTCTCCCACCCTTTCGCTTCCAAAAGCTCACAGACTTCTTCATCCCACTCGCCTTGCTTATCCCCCGAATGCACTTGAGAGCCATCCAGGTAAACCGCCTTCCGCTTGTCTGGCCAGCAGAAATCAGGAATGGTTGACTTCAGCACGATAGTTTTCTGGGTTACCATGCCGTCAGTCAGGTTCGATGTGCTCAGCGCTTTGAAGACTTCAATCTCCGCTTTGCTCACTCTGGGATGCATGCGAGATCTGAAGCTCAAGTGTTTCATTCTCCGATCTTTCAACTTAGTGTTGGTTCTCTTCTTAATACTCTTTCACATATCCCGTGCCAGCCAACAGGGATATGTGTAGCAGTATTCAGAATCCTCAGTTCATAATCCTTTTTTTACCGATCGGGAACATTCTACTTCAAGGTCACTGAAATGGGACTCAAAACCTCAAACGCTGTAGGGTGGTTTACCTATGTCGTTTTGGGCGTATGGGTCATCAGCGGTATCATTGTAACCTTTTCGGAATTGCAGATCGACTCGATTGTTCATGTGCAGCTCTACAATCATGGTTTGCAGTTCAGCACAGAGTGGGCGAATCCCTACTGGACCGCTGCCAAAACGGTCTACGCTTCTCTAGCGTTGCCCATTATCCTAACCGTCATCGTTTTCGGCTTGAAGCTAGTAGAGTCGCGGAAAAATCCAGAAGGGTTCCATGCCAGGAGGGCACAGACATCTGTCATGGGAAGAGAAGCGGTTTCTGCTCAAACAAAACTGCAAATTGGCACGGTCGTCGAGGAAAATGAGCTCCTGTCAGTGAACTTTCCTCCAGAGCATGATCAGCCTAAGGAGGCAAAGGCGAAATCCGACCTGCAAGCAAGCAACGGGCTGCTGATATCGTGTCCAAGCTGCAACAAAGTCTTCAATCGACCCTTGGTCATGCTTGATTTCAGCGGCGGCAAAACACAACTAGTTAACCTATGTCCCTACTGCAATTACAATCTAGGATCTACCGTCGAACAGAGAAAAAGCCGTACTAACTACGGTCCAGAGTCGCAACAATAGATACTGTATTTTCTTATTTGTTTCTCGCTTGTGGGGCAAGCCGCCGGTCTATTCTATGTGAGAAATCAACGGGATTTTATCATTTGCAACATATCTATCAAGGCGTGGCAAACGCGATGCTTATATATGAAAGGGCAGATGGTCTACGGAGTTTAGGCGGTAAAAATGAAGGAACTAAAACCTATCGACTACAGACTCCTGTTCGAGTTGATGAAGGACTCACACAGAAGCGACAGGCAAATTGCAAAGGCTTTAGGAGTGTCGCAACCTACCGTAACGCGAAGAAGAGCAATGCTTGAGGAGAGCTACATTGACGGATACACAGTGTTGCCCAGATTCGGGCAGATTGGATTCGAGATGGCAGCGCTGACTCTCATGAAGAGCAAGCCAGAGTGTAAGAAAGGCGACGAAAAGGAAAGAACTAGCCAGAAAATGAAGGAGTGGTTCATGAAGCAGCCTAACGTGGTGCTTGTTCAAGAAGGTCGCGGGATGGGCTGGGATTCCATTTGCGTTTCACTTCATGATTCCTACTCTAGCTATGCGGAGTTCGCGAGGACACTTGATGCAAACCTTTCGGATCTATTACTGGAGTCCGAAACTTTTCAGTTAGACCTTAGCCCTGGGGTCCTGATCAAACCTTTCAACCTGAAGTATCTGGCGAATCTGAAGACAAAAACGGAAAAGAGCTAATTTCCGCCTCTGCCTTGGTTGACTTCGCGCCAGAAAGCAACTGAGTCGACCGTAACGTTGACTCTCCAGCTTTTTTCTACTATATCGCGTTTCTAGTGTCAATCTTTATTATCTCTGCCACAGTAGTCTCTGTTATTGTCAATTCTGGATGGCTATTAGATGACCATTGAGCAGACTCAAGTTCCTCATGAAGTGCCCGCTACGACGCCTGCCAAGATTGTTGGTTTAATCTCTGACACTCACGTGCCCGTTAGAGCCAGGGCGATTCCGAAAAGGGTTTTTGCCATATTTGAGAATGCTGATTTTATAGTGCACGCTGGTGACTTGGTGGAACTGGCTGTTATTGACGAATTGGAGCAGTTGGCGCCTGTCCTGGCTGTTCACGGCAACATGGATCGTCCAGAAGTGAGCGGCGCTTTACCCAAACTCAATTCCTTGCGGGTTTCTGATTGGAAGATAGGTGTAATGCATGACCCCAATACGATGTTCGGGATGGGTAGGATGCGAGAAATCGCCAAGCAGAACGGGTTTAACGTTTTCGTTTATGGGCACACGCATACTCCCAGCATTAAGTGGGAGGGCAAAACACTGTATATTAATCCTGGGAGTGCCACGAATCCAAGTTCATTCATGAACAGGTCTTCTGTTGCATTGCTCAAGATTACGAGAGATGCTATTGCGCCTGAGATTATCCACGTTTAGTTGCCCTCGTTACGGTTTCGACACGAAAGCGTGAAAATGGTTGTTAAACTTGCTGCCTATGAGAATAGCGTTGACGCATAGAACACTATGTACATGAGTATCCCCAGCAAAGCCGATGCAACCCATAAAACGAATGTTGGACGCATTATCTTTTTTCTGGTGAAGCAGTTCTTGAGGTCTGTCTTAAAATGCCAAGATGCAACAAGCCAGATGCCCAGCGTAACTGCTACGAGTCCCGATGCAACATGAATGAGTGTGATGATGACTGGAGCTTCGAAGAATGCTATACCTGGAGAGCTGAACGAGATCCTAAAGGAAGGTCCCATGACAGCGACAACCGTAATCAAGTGCAGAACAACGGCCGAAGCCATTGCGATTCCATGTTGGCGGTATTTCTTCCTGTTTTTCAATAGAATTGCCAGGATGAGCAGGACGAGAACGGCGATCTGTAAAGCCAAACTTGCGGTTGCTCCTATTGGAAAAGCCATGATAAGCCCTGAGACAATCAGTTGAGCAATCGACGTATAAATATTTACTTTAACTCACCTCTCCAAAGAACTGAAGAGCAGTTTCTGCAAGTGCTTTAAAAGCTGTTTTCGTCACATCGGAAGCCGTATCGGAGGGTTGTAAGTTGGAACATTGTAAGAATCCGTGGAAGAATAAGTGCTGCAGCGAGAACATAAAATTGTACATCTTCTTCAAAGGTGAAAAACTGCCTATCTGCAGGCAATGCTGGAGCAACATAGCAGAGAACGAAACTGAATGGTGAGAAAAACATGGAGAGTTTCAGTCTGAACAGTGCTAAGTCCTACTTGGGTAAACACGTTAACCTTCACCTGAAGGACGGTGCGGTTGTCGTTAACGTGAAACTGATGAAAGTTCGAAAGGCTATCGGAAAGGGAAACCTACTTGAATACGTTCCCTATGGCAACCGGAAAGTAGCTCAGATCCCTCTGCATCACATTGCATGGGCTGAACTGCTGAGTCTTTGCCTTTTTGAGGCAGCTGGCTGACAGTAGTAGACAATTTCCGTATCGCGAATTGAACTCACCTTGTTGGGGTTTCAGACGAGTTTCCAGCCTAGAATTTACCCATCAAGGACGAATCATACGAGAAGCGAATCAGTTAAATACGCCTTGGCAAGAGCTTTCAGCGGTGAATTGTTGTGCCTTGCACAGTCATTGTGGGAGCTTTCTGGGGAGACGAAGGCAAAGGAAAAATAATCTCGTACCTAGCCCTGAAAGACAAGCTGGATTTCTGCGTCAGAACCGGTTCAGTGAACGCAGCTCACACAGTTTGGGACGGAGAGAAAAAATACGCGTTACACATGGTTCCCGCCGCGTTTTTGTATCCGAAATGCCGTTTGCTCATCGGCGCCGGAGCTAATGTTCAAGTCCCACAGCTTCTCAAAGAAGTTGAGCTTACAAACGTTAAGGACCGAATGGGAGTTGATATGCAAGCCTCCATAATCGAGGAGAAACATGCCATCCAAGACAGAACCAGTGCTCATTTGAAGGGAATAGGCACCACAGGGTGGGGCGTTGGACCAGCCTTGGAAGAGCGGGTTAGAAGAACTGCCAAGCTAGCCCGAGATATTCCTGAGCTTTCGCCTTTCTTGACTGACAGCGTAACCGAAATCAACGACGGAATCGATTCTGGAAAGAAGGTCCTCCTTGAAGGTACCCAAGGGTTCATGCTATCCCTCTACTTTGGCACGTATCCATATGTGACAGGCAGAGATACCGGAGCTGCCGCCATTGCCTCCGAGGCAGGAGTAGGACCCACAAGAGTTGATGACGTAATTATAGTCTACAAATCTTTCATGACCAGAGTGGGAGCGGGACCAATGCCTGGCGAGATGACCAAGTCAGAAGCGCAGGCCAAGGGTTGGTTCGAAACCGCTGCGGGAACAGGACGCGATAGGCGTTCTGCACCGTTTGACTTTGACCTTGCTAAGAAAACAGCCAGAATAAATGGCGCCACGCAGGCAGCGCTCACAAAACTCGATAGCCTGTTTCCCAAGTGCCGCAGCGCGAGGAAGCTGGAAGCCGTCCCGACCGAAGCTAGGCGTTTCCTGAAAGAAGTGGAAAACAAGACTGGGGTTCCAATAGTCTTGATCGGAACTGGACCTGACGCTCAAGACATTATTGACCTTAGAAAGTAGCTCATGTCGCGAAATCTTGCTTTCTTGGTGAGTTCTCAGCTTCAGCTGAGGGAAAGGGTGGACTCGCGCTGGGTGGTTAACTAGTAACCTTTTACTTCAACGGTTCACAAAATGTGAATGTTGAGGGTGGATTAATGCAAGACCAACGAGGTTCAGGAATGAATTCCCTTAGTTTCTTTGCACTTCTGTTTGCTGCGGGTTTGCTCGTGGGTGGTCTGGTGACTTTCTATATCAATTTCCAGGAAATTAACAGGCTGAGTGAGGACGTTGCAGTTCTTGAAGGTCGATTATCTGTTCTCACTGGCGGAGGGCAGAACGTTTCTTATCAGAACATTACGCTTTACCAGGACTCAGCGGCGCTTGCGTCCATATATTTGAGTGTTCGCGATTCCGTTGTGTTGATATACGGAACCACGGCGGACGGCGGTGTTCAGGGCTCAGGATTTGTTTACAATTTCTCGAGCAGGATGGTTGTAGTCACAAACAACCATGTTGTTTCTAGTGCTGATGATTTGAGTGTGACATTTTCAAATGGCAATGGTTATGCAGCAAGTGTTCTGGGAACAGACGTCTACGCGGATTTGGCAGTACTATCGGTTGAGGATGCTCCAGCCAGCGAATTCAAACCTCTTGATGTTGTGAGTTCTTCCACATTGCGTGTGGGCGACCAAGTTATCGCCATAGGAAACCCCTACGGGCTGGTGGGTTCTCTAACTACCGGGATCGTTAGTGCAGTGGGTAGAACAATAGTCGAAGACACTGCTGACAGGTACGCTATCGCTAACATAATCCAAACTAGTGCGCCAATAAATCCTGGTAATTCTGGTGGTCCTTTGCTCAATGCCCTGGGCAAAGTTGTTGGCATAACAACAGCTATTGTCTCAGACTCTCAAGGCTTAGGGTTTGCTGTGCCTTCGAATTCTCTACTTCGAGAGGTCTCTTCGCTAATTTCCACTGGGAGTTATCGTGGGCACTCCTATCTTGGGGTGTCGGGGGAAGACATGAGCTACTCAGTAGCTCAGGACATAGGCGCGAGCGTTACCTATGGCTGGAGGATACAAACAGTAACCTCTGGTGGTCCCTCAGATAGCAGGCTCCAAGTTGACGACATAGTCATTGCTTTGAATGGCAGTCTGATCAGGAACAATGATGATTTGGCAAGCTATCTTGAGGAAAAGACTCAGCCCAAGGACAGCTTGACAATTACAGTTGTGCGAGATAGCTCTGTGATGGATATTTCCGTTGTCTTGGGAACTCGGCCTTCACCAGCAACATGAGACACAGACTCTTTTCTTTAGGGTTATTTTTGGTCGGGACCTGTGCTGATGGTTGACTCGTGGCGTAAACCCTACCACGTAGCTATCAAAACTGAGAAGAAGCGGTGCAGGATGCATTCTACTTGAACACGGCGATTGCCCTTCTCATTCTCCCCTAACTAACGATAGGGCAAAGTCTATTTTTTGCGATGTTTCTTTCTAATAATACGTAGGATGTGATTAAACTGAGTCAAAACCAGATGTTCTGCTTCCAGTGTGAACAGACTTTTCAGGGAAAAGGCTGCTCTTTGATGGGCGTTTGCGGGAAGAATCCAGAGGTAGCAACGCTTCAAGATCTCTTGGTCTATGTATTAAGAGGCTTGTCTCAGATGCAGATGGAGGCGGCAAAGTTAGACATCAACGATGAGAGGGTTGGTGTCTTCACAAGTGAAGCGTTGTTTGCTACTTTGACAAATGTGAATTTTGATCCAGAAGGAATTATCGAATATCTGTCGCGAGCAGTACAACTCAGAGGTGGGCTATCTGCAAAGATCAAATCTGCAGGACGACAATCAGCTTTGACAGGCGGTCCTGCAACCCTTGTACTGGAAAAAACAAGGGAAGGACTCGTAGCTCAAGGAAAACTGGTCGGCATCAAATCAGATCCTAACATAGATCCTGACCTTCACTCGCTTCATTGGCTGCTAACTTTTGGTCTGAAAGGCGTCGCTGCTTATGCGTATCACGCTTATCTTCTGGGAAAGAAAGATCAGGCAGTCTTTGATTTCATACATGAAGGTCTGGTAGCACCGCTTGACAAGTCTCTGGGCGTGAATGACTTTGTGGGTTTGACGATGAAATGCGGAGAAATCAATATTCGCGCGATGGAGCTTCTTGACGCAGGAAACACGGAGACTTTTGGTCATCCTGTACCTACGAAGGTTCCTATAGGTACGAAAAAGGGCAAAGCCATTCTTGTTTCTGGTCATGACCTGATCGATTTAGAAGCGATCCTGAAACAAAGCGCGGGAAAAGGAATATACGTTTACACTCACGGCGAAATGTTGCCCGCACACGGCTACCCAAAACTCAAGAAATACCCGCACTTCTTCGGTCACTACGGAACGGCTTGGCAAAACCAGCAGAGAGAATTTCCCCAGTTCCCAGGAGCCATACTGATTACCACAAACTGCATACAAAGACCAATAGACTCGTACAGGGCGAACATTTTCACGTCTGGTCCAGTAGGCTATCCAGGAATTCCGCATGTTTCACACGATTTCTCCAGAGTCATAGATAGAGCTCTTGAACTGCCAGGCTTCACCGAGGATAAAGAAACCAAAACCGTTACAGTCGGATTTGGCAGGAATGCAGTGCTGAGCGTTGCAGACAAAGTAATCGAAGCTGTGAAGAACGGGCACTTGAAGCGTTTTATACTTGTTGGCGGGTGCGACGGTGCAAAGCCAGGAAGAAGCTACTACTCAGAGTTCGTCGGTAAAGCCCCCAAAGACTCGGTAATACTCACGTTGGCATGCGGGAAATTCAGGTTCTTCGACAAAGAATTGGGCACAATTGATGAGATTCCGAGACTACTCGATATGGGGCAGTGTAACGATGCTTACTCTGCGATCAAAGTGGCTCAAGCTTTGGCTTCCGCCTTCCATGTTGGAGTCAACGAACTACCTCTCTCTCTGGTGCTTTCATGGTACGAACAGAAAGCGGTTGCAATACTGCTTTCACTACTCTCTCTTGGCATAAAGAACATCCGCCTCGGGCCAAGCCTTCCTGCATTCATAACGCCCAACATACTGAAAGTGTTGGTAGAGAAATTCAACATTATGCCGATAACGACACCTGACGCAGATCTAAAAGCAATAATGGAATAGCAAACGGCATATGTCTGCGGAAGTTTCGGGAGTCTACTCCAAGTTGTAGGCTTCCTCACCGTGCTGGCTAAGATCCAGTCCAGCATCTTCTTCTTCAGGGCTCACCCTCAGAGGTGAGAAAACGTTGATTGCCTTCAACAGCAAGTATGATCCGAAGAACGCGAACGCCGCGACTACTCCCACAGCTATGAGTTGGGAAGCGAGTTGACCAGGGTTTCCGTAAAGCAATCCATCGACTCCGTTTATGCTTGCCGAAGCGAACAAGCCCGCCGCGACTGATCCCCATATTCCGCCGATCCCGTGGCAAGCAAATACGTCAAGGCTGTCATCTATCCTTGTCCTGGCCAGTCTCCAACCAGAGACCAGATTTGAAATGACGCCTGCTAACAGCCCGATAATTATCGCTGATGTTACAGTTACGTAGCCTGCTGCAGGCGTGATCGCGACAAGTCCGACGACTGCGCCGATAGATATGCCAACTGCCGATGGTTTTCCCTTCGTTACCCAATCTAGTATCATCCAACTTACTGCGGCACCTGCGGCTGCTAAGTTTGTGGTAACGAGAGCCGACACAGCCAAATCGTTTGCTGCCAAAGAGCTTCCTGCGTTGAAACCGAACCACCCGAACCATAGGAGACCAGCTCCCAAGATCACATATGGTATGTTTGATGGTTTGAGTTCAGTTTTTGTTTCGCTTGAGCTGCTTTTCTCCAATGCTTTCAACTCGTCTTTCCAGAAGACACAGCCTTTGCGTCTTCCCATTACTAATGCTGCTGCTAGAGCTGAAAGTCCTGCTGCAATGTGAACTACTATGCCTCCGGCAAAATCTATGGCGCCCAGTCCGCGTAGCCAACCGCTGGGATTCCAGACCCAGTGAGCGATCGGTGCGTAAATCACTGTTGACCATAATACGATGAAGATTAGGAGAGAACGGAACCTGATTCTTTCGGCACACGCACCTATTATGAGCGCGGGTGTTATTGCTGCGAATTTTAGTTGGAAAGCGAAGAACAAGAGCTCAGGTATCTCAGCGGTCAAAGCCGGATTAACCGTGTGTATGGTTATGCTGTTCAGTCCGAAGAGCGAAAAGTCTCCAATTATGCCGCTTATGCTTGGTCCGAAAACGAGGCTGTAACCCCATAGAGCCCAGACTACACTGACTACTGCAAAGATTGCTAAGCACTGGATTAGTGTTGAAACAAGGTTTTTTCTTCTCACCAAACCCGCGTAGAAAAACCCCAGTGCTGGGGTCATGAGCATCACTAGGGCTGTTGACGTCGCTACCCATGCAATGTCTGCGGCGGTCATGTCTTTTCACCATTGTGTTTACAGGCGTTTTTAATATTCGCGTTTTTCTGTCCATTTATGCAGTACTGATATTTAAGTATGCTCTTTTGACCATCTATTTGAAGAATATGTGAACATGGGTTCAGAATATTCGCGTTTTTCCGCATGGGGGCTCAATTGCGAACGAAAGAAAGCCACGTTTACTTCAAATTCTGTTTGGAAAGTCTAAAAAGCATCTCAGGCTGGCAGAATCTCGATCTCGAAGAGCTCTGCCCATCTTTTTCCCGTAACAAAAAGCCTGTCTTCACCGGGATCGTATGCAATACCGTTCAAGACATTATCAGCGTCAAATGTTTCGGGTTTGTACAACCCCTCAAGATTTATCCATGCTTTAACTTGGCCTGTTTCAATGTCAATTACTGCGATTCTGTTTTCTTGCCAAATGTTGGCGTAAACGTCTCCATTGATGAATTCGAGTTCATTCAGCATAGTCACTGGCGCACCAGCATCAAGTACCTGAACCTGCCTAGTTATTTCAAAGGTTTCTGGATCGAGAAAGCTAAGTGTTGCCGACCCGTCGCTCATTATCAGTCTCGCGCCATCGTTGGTTATTCCCCAACCTTCAGAGGAATAGTTGAACTCCGACAGAAGAGAGAAAGTTTTTTTGTCGTATACAAATCCTTTGTGTGATAGCCACGTTAGCTGGATGATTCTGTCACCGAGAATTGTGATGCCTTCGCCGAAGTATTCATCTGAAAGATTGCGAAGCTGTACAGTCTTTCCGGTTTTTAGCTCAACTTTTTGCAGTGTGGAACTCCCGTATAGTCCGGTTCCTTCGAATAGAAATCCGTTTTCAAAAACGAGACCCTCCGTGAAGGAACTCGTATTGTGTGGAAAAACGTTAACAATCCTATACGTGTAAGGAGCAGGAGTTGTTGGAGTTTGTTGAGAATTTAGTGCCAGGTAGATCAAAGGGATTGCAATTAGCATTGCCGCGACGGCTGCTGTGATTGCCCAGTATTGTCTCTTCATTGTTTTACCGTCAACTTCTATCTGTGAAGCGTCTTCACACCGAGGTTATTGCCGAGCGGTTTCAAATACCTTGTCCAATTTCCTGATAGCAAGACTTTTAGGTTTCAACTGGTGACCAAGCTGCACGGGACGTGCGGTTTATGTTGGGCGGTCTGTTTGGGGTTGCTTCGAAAGACAGTTTCACCAGAGACTTGTTTTTTGGGACTGACTATTGCACTCATCTTGGAACCGAAGTAGGCGGTTTGGCTCTTCTTGATGGAGATATTGAGATTTTTTCTCACGATATAAGCAATAGTCAATTTAAGTCAAAGTTTGGCAAGCACTTTGGAAAACTGAAAGGGGAATTGGGCATTGGCGTTATTAGCGATACAAGAGAGGAGCAACCGATTAAGTTCGAAACAAAGCTTGGGACTTTTGCTCTATGCACTGTTGGTTTGATCAGAAATTCCACAGAGCTCTATTCCAGCTTGATACAGAACGGGGCAACCTTCAAGAAATCTAGGCAGAAGTCTGGGAAGGGGATTCTCAATCAGACCGAAATAGTTGGAGAGTTGATTTGCACTGGAACAAGTATTGCTGATGGCATAACGAGAATGTATGAGAAGCTTGAAGGCTCCATCTCTCTGCTTTTGCTTTCCGAGAATGAACGAGCAATTTATGCAGCTGGAGATACTTTTCCACTAGTTGTCGGGTCGAAAGACGAAAGTTGGGCAGTTGCCTCAGAAACAACAAGTTTTCCGAATCTTGGCTATTCCGTGTTCAAGTTTCTTGACTATCGTGAAATCGTTTCGTTCGGGGAAAAAGGATTGACTACTAGAGTGCCTTCTCAAGGCAGGAAGAGGTTTTGTCCGTTTCTTCACGTTTATTCTGGTTTTCCGGCATCCGATTTTTACGGCATCAACTCTGAGATTGTCCGGGAGCGTTGCGGTGGCTTTTTGGCTGAGAATGATACGGTGAAAGCTGATTTGGTGCTGGGCATTGCTGATTCTGGTCTTCCTCATTCAGTTGGATATGTCAAGAGGAAGATTGAGATAGCCAAGGAACAAATCTCGAATAATCTTTCGGAATTCAACGAGGGCAAGATTGACTCGAAAGAGGTCGAGAAAAGGATAAACGAGGCCCTGGACCTTGTTGCTCCGTTACGGCGTCCTTTGGTGAAATATACCCCTGGCTGGGGAAGAAGCTACATTCCTCCAGTTCAAAGAAGGCGGGAAATGATCGCCAGGTACAAACAGGTTCCTAATCCACAGATGATACGGGGCAAGAGCATCGTTCTGGTGGATGACTCGATCAGAAGAGGGACACAGCTGCACAACTTGCTCGTTGAAAAGATTTGGCCATTCGAACCCAAAGAGATTCACGGCAGAATCGCCTCTCCACCACAGCTTCATCCATGCATCTACGACCTCTCGACGAAACACAGTGAACTTGCGACGTTCAAGAGCTTTGAGAATATCAAACAAGTCCAAGATTCGGCAGCCAATCTCGACTCAACTGGCGCTGAATTCGAGGCGATGGTGGAGGAAATAAGAAAGAGCATAGGTTTTACAACATTGCGTTTTCTAACAATTGAGGAAATGATCAAGGCCGTTGTTGAAGCTCCAAATGCTCAAAACTTAAAGAAAGAAGATCTGTGCTTGTACTGTTGGACTGGATGCCCTTAAGCTTGCAGTTATCCCTAGAAAGGGAAAACAACAGATGCTACCCATGACATCAATAGGGCATTGAGCAACGCGCCATAGAAAATCCTTTTCGTGTTTTTGTGGAACCACCACGAAATGCTGGTTGTGATTACGAAAATAGGTAATATCAGCCATAGGAATTCCATCAGGAACCCTGCGAAGCCTGGAAGAATCCAGAAGTCAAAGAGTATTTTTCCAGAATAATGGATGACTAGAAGAACAACGAATGGCAGAGTCTTGCCAATTAGTGTTTCAGCGTAGTTACGGATTTGTTTCCTAATTGTGTTTGAACTATGTCGGGGCAAATCGTGAAGAAGCAAGCCTTCCGCCGTGAAATACAAAAAGAAGAAAGGTATGAACGCGGGAAAAACGAGTGCTCGGGCGGCAGTGAGATCTCTGAAAATGGGTGAGATTATTCTGAAAGTGAAATTGAAACCGCCTGCTAGGATCGTGGCTATCGTGAAGATCAGGGCAAACGAAATAACGGACCCGACTGCTTCCTTCTTGCTGAAATTATCTTTCAGCGTCTGCTTTAGAGAGAACGTTTTTCCTAAAATCCTTCCTGAGAATTTGGCTAACCCAATTAGTCCGACTGATCCCGAAGCCATCATCCACCATGCTATTGAAGCTCCGAAGATTAGAGGCGGAAACGCGATAGCTGATCCTACTGCGGACATTGG
>CAZWBY010000015.1:15981-21946 GCA_964632825.1 uncultured Candidatus Bathyarchaeia archaeon | reverse complement strand
ACTTAAATAGCCTTGTGTTAAATTCAGAGCCGGAGCGTGCATGTACTGGTTCTCGGAAAACGCATATGCCTTCGACCTATAGGCTTTGTCGAAACAGACGCCGTCGGTGATGAAGTTAAAGACAAGACGCGCCTCTCAAAAGTTGTTGTTGACTCATCGTTGATCCCAGCTCTGGACGGGATTGAGGGCTTTTCTCACGTGTACGTCCTATTTTGGCTCGACAGAATAACAAGGAATCAGAGAAAAACGCGTAAGGTTCATCCTCGCGGAAGGAAAGACCTGCCCCAGGTGGGAGTCTTTGCGGCACGGACAAATCTTCGACCAAATCCCATTGGATTGACATTGGTTGAGCTGATCAGTGTGAAAGACAATGTTCTAACAGTCCGCGGGCTCGATGCATTCGATGGTACCCCTGTTTTGGACTTAAAAACTCACGATATGTGGGACACAGCCAAGAATACGCGGGTACCTCAGTGGTGGACAACGCTGGAAAAAGAAAAAGCGCCCAAAACAGAGTAGCTATCCTTCAACGAAGACTGTAAGTTAACTCGAAGGCCTTGGTGATAGCGTCCCTCAATTCTTCTCCCAGTAACCCTATTTCTTCTATACCTGCAAGTGCCTGGGCGAACGCTGCGTTGTCGAGAGTTTTTCGAGCCCACATCTCGAAGTCTTTCCTGCAAACGTGAAATTCCAAGGAAGTTGTACTGATTTCCTTTATGATTTCGTAGAATTCGATCGGGGTTGCTGCTGAGTTTCCTGCCGGTCTTCCGATTTCTAAATAGAATTCGAACTTTTCGCCAGCGGGAACAGGAATCAAAGCCTTGAGGGCGGTTTTTCCTTTCTCAGTTAGGGCGTAACCGCTGCCCACTTTTTTCAGGTGCCCAGTCTTCGCTAGTTCGCGCAAAACTGTCATTGTCTCGTTCGGTTGCAAGCTAACCATGTTCGAGAATTCGCTGAAGCCCACGTGACCAATGGCTTCATTCATTACTTTCAAGACTCTCAGCAGCTCTTGTTCCAACCGTGATTCGCCTCTTGCCAAGATATTCACACTGAACCTTAAATTTGTTGGTGCTCGTTGGCAATGCCAAAACACATAAATTCTCTTGTTATATCGTTATGGTTTTTGTCGGGAGGTAGCTCAGCCTGGCAGAGCTTCCGAGCTGGCTAGCAAGCTTAGCCGGCGGAGACGCTGTAGAAATCCACCCATGGTGGGTATCATCCAGCCTGTCAGGCTAACATGCAGAAACCGGACCGTCGCAGGTTCAAATCCTGCCCTCCCGACCAAAAGTTGTGCGTGATCACTATTCTTGGGATTTTTCAGGAATCGAACGGGAGCTGGTCGGCAAAGAATTGGCAGAGGACCTTAAATGGTCTTTAGACAAACGCCCAGTCTGACACTAAGGCTTTTTGTCAATTTGTTCGGGCGATAAAACCTTAAATAGCTAATTTTGGCATGAGGAAGGCGAGCGTGCTGTGGAAAATGAGTATTGCAGTAGAGGCTAAGAATCTTGTCAAACAATTTGGCAACATTACAGCCTTGAACGATTTGTCGTTCAATATCAATAAAGGAGAGATCTTCGGATTAATAGGACCCAACGGCGCGGGAAAAACGACCGCCCTGCGAATTGTTAGCACCCTAATCCTGCCAACTTCAGGTTCTATGAAGGTATTCGGACTTGACGCGGTATCACAGGCTGCTGAAGTTCGTAAGATCTTGAGCTATCTTCCAGAAGAGGCAGGAGCCTATCCAAACTTGTCTGGGCAGGAGTACTTGGAATTTATGGCAAAATTTACTGAGGGCAATTCCATTGATGTGGTGAAAGAAGCTGCCGAGATTAGCGGCTTGGGGGTTCGCCTTCAGGATAAGGCAAAAACGTACAGTAAAGGAATGAAGCGACGCTTGCTTGTCGCTAGGGCGCTTATGACCAAACCGAGGCTTGCTATCTTGGATGAGCCGGCAAGCGGCTTGGATGTGTTGCATGCTTACTATGTGCGTCAGATTGTTAAACAATACGTTAAATCACATGGGGTGACCGTTTTGCTGAGCAGCCACAACATGCTTGAGGTGGAGTACTTGTGCAATCGTGTTGCGCTTGTGAACAAGGGCAAAATTGTTGTTGAAGGCGAGCCAGCGGAGCTGAAGACGCGTTATAGTAGCGCTAACTTGGAAGAGGTGTTTGCGAAGGTGATAGGCTATGCTTAAGGGCTTTGGAAACATACTTGTAAAAGAGCTTAAGGAGCTGGTACGTGACCCCAAGATTTTGATAGGGCTCATAATAATTCCGGTAATTATCTTTCCAGTTTTGGGTGCAGTGCTGGGGTACGCGCAGCAAACAGCCATCGATGAAGCACGGGAAGGAAGAATGTTAATCCTTAACAATGACGGGGG
The DNA here is from genome assembly GCA_964632825.1 of uncultured Candidatus Bathyarchaeia archaeon. Taxonomy (GTDB): domain Archaea; phylum Thermoproteota; class Bathyarchaeia; order Bathyarchaeales; family Bathycorpusculaceae; genus UBA11855. The sequence continues at coordinate 19,557 of CAZWBY010000015.1, read as the reverse complement.
CAATTGGAGTCAGACGCTCATAGATTATTTGGTTTACAACGCCACAATCACTGTTCTGGAAGACGTTTCCCCTCAGGAAGTGGTTGACCAAGGTCTTCTTGCAGCCAACAACAGCACGCAATTCATTGAGATACCTGAAGGGTTTAGCGAAAACCTGACCAGACACATGGCAGGTGATCCTGCGGTGACAGCAAGGGTCAACATATTTGGAGAGTTCTCTGTGGGTGGCGTCTTCTCTAATCTTGGTTCAACCGGGGTCACCAACCGAGTCTATTATTTCAACCGTTTGGTCGCTCCTGATGCCTTGTTCACGTCGCAGTCTGCGATTATTAAAGGAGAAATTCAACCGAACGTCGACCCCGCAACCCTTTCTGGACTTATGCTTTCACAGTCAATAGCGCTTCCTGTAACGATCTTGATTTTGCTCACTTACTCTATGCAGATAGCTGCTACTTCTGTGGCAATGGAAAAAGAAGAGAAAACGCTGGAGACGCTTCTGACCTTGCCTGTAGATAGGTTTGCGATTCTAATGGGCAAACTGACCAGTGCGGCCATAGTTTCTGGCATTGGGGCGATGACTTACATGGTGGGTTACAGTTACATGCTGGGTTCGGTAACTATGGGGATGGATGTTGGCACAGGAATAGACTTAGTTGCGCTCGGTCTGGTGCCGTCTCTACTTGGGTACGCGTTGCTTGGCATAACGCTTTTCGTTACACTGCTTTCAGGTTTAGCGCTTGCAGTTATCATGTCAGCTTTCGCGGAAGATGTACGAAGTGCAACAGCACTTGTTGGTTACGTGTACCCCCTGATTTTCATACCGTCGTTGGCACTTATGTACCTAGATATCAACACGCTACCATTTGCGGTGAAAGCAGTGCTGTATGCCATTCCCTATAGTCAACCCATTATCGCTAGCAAAGCAGTGATTGCTGGAGACTACTTGACTGTGATTTTGGGAATAGTGTATGTTACAGGTTTCACCCTTGTCGTCATGTATGTCGCCTCACGCCTTTTTGCCACTGAGAAGATTTTGACAGCGAAACTCAAGTTAAGGCGACGGGGATCCGCGAAAAGTGAAAGAGAGCTGGAATGAGTCTGAGTCCGTTCCGAAGATAAGGGATGCTATCCGGCTAAATCGTTTCGTTCCAGAAGCAGACTCTTGAATATTTCCCGGATAGGGAAAAAGTAGGATCATCATAGATTATGTCCAGACGCAAGCCACATGTCGAGAGGAGCTGACGCGATATGCTCCAGATTTGCTGCGATTTATCGTCTGCTCCCCACATTCCCCAAATTCTATCTTTCGGGTTTCTCATTCCCCAGCCATAGTTTCTCGGCAAGACTAGGGCAACTTGTCCCTGAGACAAGTCAGCCTCCCTCTGCGGGTACACGTAGTCTCTCCAAAACGCCTCAAGAGCTTCAAAATGCTCTTCCTGCATTACGCCGTAGTCATTTCCCTCAAGTTTGGGGTAGTTGAAAATCAGAATGTACTTGGCGCCGGCGCGATAAGAGGACACCATTTGCTTGTAAACCTCGGAACCTGTGTCAAGGTAGGGTGTCGAGTTGTACTTCCAGGTTATTATTGTCCCCCACGTTCTGTTTTGTAGTCTAGCTGCGCCTCTTAGTAGAGCGATATCTTGTTCGAGAGTGTGGTTCCATCCTAATTGGGCAAGAAGAACGTCGTAGCCGCCTAGATAGTCGTACCAATACAGAGCATAGTCTGAAGTGAAAGTCGTAACCTGAGCTTCGCCCGTGGGTATGTGACCTCGAGTTTCGTTGAAGACTGTCTCTGTAAAGAACTCTGCTTCCAGGTCGTAGTTATCAGGATATGTTCCAGAAGCATTGGCATCGACGAGTCTTTTGTATATTTTGTTAAGGGGGTTGTCTAGCGGAAGCGAAAAATAGTAGGTATAGTTTTCAAAAAAGAATTCGTCCCATTCCCAGTCTAGTTGTATTCCGCCGGGCTCATCGTCATAGTATACTCCAAGAAAAAAACCGCCATATTTCGCTTTAGCTGCCTCTACCCACGTGTGTTGCCAAGACCACCTACGGAACATTTGATCCATTGACGAGGCATAGGGATCATAGTAGCCGAAATTCACGATTATCTTCAGTCCTTGCGAGACTGCGTAATCGCAGACCTCGTTCGTTGTCGTTTCATTCCTACTCACGGGAGTGTGACCCAACACGAAAACGTTTGTGTAGTTTCTTACTCGGTCAATCAGCAGTTTTGCTTCTACAACTGTGTTTCCTTGGAATGCAACTCCAACGTAGACTGGACCAGCTCCCGCATTGTTGTCTAACACATTCGAGAAATATAGTACTGAAAAAGCGCTTCCTACTATGATCAAGATTAGGAGTATAGCTATAGTTCGCTTCATTGGTCAAGTCCCGATCTAGCTCTTGCTAGCAGTGTAGCAATGCGAGAAAGAGAGAAGAAGCTTACGGTTTTCTAGCCGAGACTTTAATGCTCACAACCGAGCCGAGTATCTCTCCGACGCGCTTCCTAGTTAACTTTAGCTGCTTAATTATCGATTTCGCGGTGGCATCGCTGAGAATTTGATCAATTGCCATCTTTGTTTCTTCAACGACTGTTGTGTCTTTGAAACCGGACTTTTCCATCATTTTCACGTATTCTGTCTTGAGCTCTGCGCCTGAGATGCAGCCCACGTAAGCGAGGACATTCTTCTTTAGGGCTTCTGGCAGTTTCTCCAGCAGCACCATGTCAGAGATCATCAAACGACCGCTGGATTTCAATACACGGAAGGCTTCGTCAAATACGCGTTGTTTGTTGGGGGACAGGTTGATCACGCAATTGCTTACGACTATGTCTGCGGTGTTGTCTGCGATGGGTAGATTCTCGATTTCGCCTAGTCGAAATTCGACGTTTTTGTAGCCGCCTTTTCGGGAGTTGTTTCGTGCTTTGTCAAGCATTTCTGGTGTCATATCTACCCCGATTACGCGTCCTTTGGTGCCGACCTTCTTTGACGCCAAGAAGCAATCCAAGCCGCCTCCAGAGCCCAAGTCCACAACGGTTTCGCCTTCCTTGAGTGAAGCCAATGCTACCGGATTTCCGCAGCCTAAGTTGAGGTTTGCTTCGGAAGGGATTGAGGATAGCTCTTCTTTGCTGTAGCCTATTTGTTCGCTCACGTTGGGGATGTCGCCGCAACCGCAGCCACAAGTCTCTGCCTTAGCTATTTTCCCGTAGTTCTCGCGAACCATCTTTCGTACTTTTTCTTCTTTCATACTTTTCACCACCTGCTAGACTGTTCCTCTCAAGACTTGTTCTAGCATCTTCCGCAGGGGTTCGCCAAGAGTGTCAGCCTTAACCATGGCAATGCAGCAGACTTCGCCATCGCGTTCAAACCCCATTACTGCTAATTTGTCTTCGGGCTTCAGATTTGCCCTTTCCCGCAGATCCTTTGGTAATACTATCTGTCCCTTAGAATCAAGTGTTACGACAGCGTCTATCTTGCAGCAGTCTCTTTTTGCCATGTTTTACCACGGAATACTCATACTCAGTAGGAATATTTATCCTTTTCAGAAAAATAGGAAAATTCATACAAATCCTCA
>CAZWBY010000015.1:2477-15881 GCA_964632825.1 uncultured Candidatus Bathyarchaeia archaeon | reverse complement strand
AAATGATGCCAAAGCGCAAAACAGGACTTGAAAAGGTTTAAGAGCCACATTCCTGCTTTATCTGCAGTCAGGTGTACATGAATGCCAACTCACGGTTCACTCTCTAAGGCTGGAAAAGTCAGATCTCAAACTCCGAAAATCGAAGCAAAAGTGAAGACTTCACCCAGCCCAAAGAACAGGACGAAACGCAACTACGAGAAGAGAGTTGTTCTGCTCCGTAAGCCAGGGCAAAACTGGATGTAAGAAAGAGGTTTCTTCTTCGCTCCGTAGCGCTTTTCTCTCTTTTTTGAGAAAGCAAGAGACCTGCAAATTGCCTTTATGTATCAGTTCCATAGATTCCTAAGAGTCTTCAAATGTCAAACTCGGAACGTTGGCTACGTGAAATTGTCGAAGCCTTAATGCTCCTTCCCAATCCCACGGCAGCGCAAGTGTATCACGCAAAAACCAGAGTCGCAGCAAAATACCATCTGGAAAGCGTACCTTCCAACCCGGAACTCATCAACGTTCTGAAACCAAACGAGAAACGAAAACTCATACCTGTTTTACGCAGAAAAGCAACTCGCACAATCTCAGGCGTCGCAGTAATAGCCATAATGACTAAGCCATACCCTTGTCCACAGCCTGAACCTTGCGCCTACTGCCCCGGAGGACCAACGCAGGGAGTGCCGCAAAGCTATACGGGTTACGAGCCGGCAGCAATGCGCGGATCACAGAACAGCTATAATCCTTTCCTGCAAGTAAGAAGTAGAATCGATCAATTAACAGCCATCGGGCACAAAGTCGACAAGGTCGAACTCATAGTCATGGGTGGGACGTTCCCCGCGACGCAGCCAGAATACCAAGCCTCGTTCATTACTCATGCACTGGACGCAATCACCGGAAAGCACTCAGAAAGCCTTGAACAAGCAAAGCAAAATGCTGAAACAAGTAAGATCCGCAACGTTGGCATAACGGTAGAAACCCGACCTGACTGGGCAAAACAAAGCCACGTCGACGCGATGCTTGACATGGGCGTAACACGTATCGAACTAGGCGTCCAAAACCCCGATAATGAAATATACACATTGGCAGGAAGAACCCACACAGTCGCCGACGTTGTTGAAGCAACGCGAATAGCGAAAGATGCTGGACTAAAAATAGTATACCACATGATGCCTGGAATGCCCGGTTCAGACCCGACAAAGGACTTGGAAGCCTTCAAACGGGTCTTTGGCAATCCAGAGTTTAAGCCAGATATGATCAAGATATACCCGTGCCTCGTTCTGGAAGGCACAAGAGCCTACGCGTGGTTCCGTGAAGGATTATATCAGCCTTATTCGACTGAGCAGGCAGTCAGCCTCATTGCTGAGATAAAGAAAATGACCCCTCAATGGCTTAGAATCATGCGCGTACAACGAGATATACCTGCTAGACTCATAGTCTCAGGCGTCAGGAAGAGCAACCTGCGTCAGCTAGTTCAACAGAAACTCGCCAGCGAAGGCGAAAGATGCCGCTGCATTCGCTGCAGAGAAATTGGACACCAAACTTGCGTTGGCAAAGTCAAGCCAACAATGGAAAATGTAAAAGTGTTATCAACAAAATATGAAGCATCCAACGGGACCGAAATTTTCGTTTCTGCTGAAGACCAAGAAAATGACGCCCTCGTTGGATACCTTCGATTGCGCATTCCCTCTGAAAAGGCACACCGCACAGAAATCAATTCGGCGCCTTCGGCAATAGTTCGAGAGCTACATGTCTACGGACCTCTCGTGCCCGTGGGCGCCCGTCCTGGTAAAGCATGGCAGCACATGGGTTTCGGCGAAAAACTGCTAAATGAAGCAGAACGAATAGCGGTTGAAGAGTATGATTTAAGAAAGCTCCTAGTTATAAGTGCGCTAGGCACAAAAAGATATTACATGCGGCTAGGCTTCGAACGCAACGGAGTCTACGTCTCAAAAAGGCTGGAGAAATAGAAAATGCCCCAAATAGAAGAATCAGGATACAAAGGAAAAGCCCTCGAAGCACTGAAGAAAGCGGGCTGCGAAGTGGGCGACATCGTCCAAGTCGTGAGCGAGGGCAGAAAATATGAAGGCATACTTATTCCTCGCTCAGAAACAGGCGAAGGGGACCACGTTGTTGTCAAGCTGAAAAGTGGCTACAACATTGGAATCAGCGTAACTGCTGGCGTCACCATTAGTAAGATCGGTAAAGGTTCCAAACCAACCTTCGCCACACCACCAATCCCCGAGCAAAAGCCCGAATTGGCAAAAGTCGTAATCATGAGCACCGGCGGAACCATAGCCAGTCGCGTCGACTACCGAACCGGAGCTGTCAGACCGGCGTTATCCGCAAGCGATCTGTACGGCGTTGTTCCAGAACTCAGCAGTATCGCCAGAGTCGAAACAAAGATACTTTTCAGTCTCTATAGCGAAAACATAACCCCCAAACACTGGAGCGAAATAGCGAAAGCAGTTGCCGAACAGATTGCCCTGGGCGTAGATGGCGTTGTAATAGCCCACGGTACTGATACCATGGCCTACACTGCAGCAGCACTAAGCTTTGCCCTACAGAACCTGCCAATCCCGGTACTAGTTGTTGGAGCACAGCGATCTTCGGACAGACCCAGCTCAGACGCGGCAACAAACCTCATAGGCGCAGTTCAATTTGCAGCCAAAGCACCATTCGCCGAAGTTGTTCTGACTATGCATGAGACAGTATCCGACACTGCAATTGTTGCTCATAGAGGGACAAAAGTCCGAAAATGCCATACCAGCAGAAGAGACACATTCAAATCAGTAAACGCATCCCCGATAGCACGAATTCAAGATGGTAAAATAGAAATGCTATCCAGCGATTTTCGGAAAAGAAGCGCCGCAAATCAAGTTGTAGTAAAACCTGAGTTTAACGAGAAGGTGGCACTCGTGAAATTTTACCCAGGTTTTAACCCTTCAGCAATAGACTGGTATGTAGAAAAAGGCTATAGGGGCATAGTCCTCGAAGGCACAGGTCTAGGGCACGTAAGCAAATACTGTTTCGAGGCAATCCAAAACGCCGTTAAACAAGGCGTAGTTGTGGCGTTAGCATCCCAGTGCATCTGGGGACGAATAAACATGCACGTGTACGACACAGGAAGAGACCTGCTCGAACGCGGCGTTATTGCCTTGGATGATATGCTGCCTGAAACTGGACTTGTCAAACTGATGTGGGTGCTCGGGCAAACTAAAGACCCCGAGGAAGCAAAGAAGCTTCTGACAACAAATGTGGCAGGCGAGTTTTCACCTCGAACACTTTCAGAAGAAACGGTTTCGTAGGGGAAGAAGACATTGGAAATTGACTATGCCAAAATTGGGTTGAAAGTAGGTCTGGAAATCCATCAACAGCTCCGAACATCAAGAAAACTGTTCTGCGATTGCAGCCCCGAACTCTTCAAAGAAGAATCCAAGATTACTTTCCTCCGCAGGCTAAGACCAACTCAGAGTGAGCTGGGACAGATAGACCCAGCTGCATTTTTTGAGTTTCAAAAGGGAGTAAAAATTCTGTACGAGGCGGATCATCGCAGCTCTTGTCTTGTGGAGATGGATGAAGAGCCACCGCATGCATTGAGCATGGATGCAGTGGAAATCGTTCTGACAGCCGCCCTGATGATGAAGGGAACGCCTGTAGACGAAGTTCACGTAATGCGCAAGACAGTAATCGACGGATCGAACACGACGGGTTTTCAGCGCACTTGCGTTATCGCTCTGAACGGCGTAATTAACGTTGGTGAAAAAGCCATCCCGATTCTGCACGCAAGCCTCGAGGAAGACGCAGCGCGCAAGATGGGGGATGAGGGCAAGACTATTCGCTATCGCATTGACAGGCTGGGGATACCCCTCATCGAAGTTGCCACGGGACCAGCCATAACCTCACCGCAAGAAGCAAAAGAAGTGGCTCAGGCAATAGGTCGCATCCTTAGGGACACAGGTAGAGTCATGCGTGGTCTGGGTACAATCCGGCAGGACCTAAATGTCTCAATTCCAGACGGGGCGCTGGTTGAGATTAAAGGTGTCCAAGAGCTTGAGCTAATATCGCAGGTTGTGGAATACGAAGTTCAAAGACAGCTTAACCTTCTGTCGATGAGTAAGGAGCTTAAGAAACGGGGCATAGAAGCAGAGCAGTTGAGAGAAGAATTTGTTGATGTGACAAATGTGTTCGAGCGGACAAAGTGCAAAGTCATCTCAAAAGCCGTGGGGAAAAACCATCAAGTTCTTGCTGTGAAGCTCAAGAATTTTGGAGGTTTCCTCAAACGGGAACTCATCCCCAACTTCCGCTTGGGAACCGAACTTGCGGACAGGGCAAGGTTCTGGGGTAGAGTTGGCGGCATATTTCACACTGATGAATTGCCTGCTTACGGCGTGACTATCGAAGAAGTCGAAGATGTTAAGAGAGCAGCAGGTGCAAGTGAAAATGACGCTGTTGTTTTTGTTGCTGACTCCTCCGAAAATGTAATGGACGCTTTGAGAGCCGTTGTCGAAAGAGCTAAAGAAGCCTTGACAAGCGTTCCACCCGAAACACGTGCTGCCAACGCTGATGGAACAACACGGTACATGCGACCCAGACCCGGTGCCGCGAGAATGTATCCTGAGACTGATATTCCAACAACACCTTTGACTAAGGCTTTCATAACGAAAGTGGAGCAAAACCTTCCCGAGCCAGCAGAGTTAAAGCGGGAAAGACTGAAACGCGAATACCACCTGAACGACAAACTAGCGAGGCAAATTGTAGATAGCGAGTACTGCCTTCTTTTCGAGGAAGTTGCTAAAGCCTATAAGGTTGCGCCAACAATTGCAGCGGTTTTCTTAACGGAGACATTGAAAGCACTCAAGCGTGAAGGAGTTGAAACTGAAGCAGTTGCAGATGATCAGACAAGAGAAATGCTAAGGCTGGTAGGTTCAGGAGAGATTGCCAAAGAAGCCGCATCCGACGTGTTTGTCTGGCTTTCCAGGAATGCAGACAGGAACGCTCAAGATGCAATTAGTTCCTTGGGGCTCAAGATGCTTTCCGAAGAAGAAGTAGTGAACCTTGTCGAGAGAACAATTGCAGAGAACAAGAAATCCGTGGACAAGCTTGGTAAGAACTCTTTCGGCACGCTTATGGGCGTAATTATGAAGGAAGCCAGAGGGAAAACCGACGCAGCCGTCGTAGGAAAGATTCTGAGAGAAAAGTTAGGTAGTTAAAAACAGCAGATCCGCACTATCAACAATCAGCACAACATCCGCGCACAACAAGAACCCGCAGAAGAGTAGTTTTAAGTTGTGATTCACAGGATAAAGTAGAGAATCAATGGAACCTCAAGAAGCGTTGATCAGGGCACACAACCTCACAAAGAGATTTGGCAACTTCACAGCAGTTGACAAAATCGATTTTAAAATCTACAAAAGCAAATGCGTTGGCTTTCTCGGCCCAAACGGCGCAGGAAAGACCACGACAGTCCGAATGATTTACTGTTTTCTGCCTACAAGCGAGGGCGAACTCGAAGTAGCCGGAATGGACGTGACAAAACATTCTCGCGAAGTCAAAAGCCTGATAGGTGTGGCTCCACAAGAAGACAACCTTGATCCAGACTTCAGCGTTCTGAAGAACCTCATTGTGTATGCCCGCTATTTCGACATACCCAAAGACGAAGCCCTAAAACGCGCGGAAGAGCAGTTGACGTTTTTCAGAATTCAGGAAAAACGAGATGCCCAGATTGACGAATTATCAACGGGCATGAAACGTCGCTTAGTTCTCGCAAGAGCACTGATTAACAAACCTCAGATTCTTCTGTTGGATGAACCTACTACTGGTTTGGATCCGCAAGCACGTCATCTCGTGTGGAATGAAGTGCGCTCTCTAAGAAAACTTGGCGTTACGATAATCATAACCACACACTACATGGAAGAGGCAGCTGAACTGTGCGATAGAGTCCTGATAATTGATAACGGAAAAATCATTGAACAAGGTCGCCCGTCAGATCTCGTGAAAAAACACGTTGGTGAAGACGTCCTTGAGATTGAAAACGACCGCGGTCTTTTGGAGACTCTCAAGAAAGAGTTTTCGAGTGCAACCTTTGAAGTTGTAGGCGATAGGATTCACGTGTTCTCAACCCAGCCCCACGGGTTTTTCGAGCGGTACGTTGAACTGTACAAAGGAAAGAATGTCGCCATAAGAAACGCAAACCTTGAGGACGTTTTTCTCAAATTTGCTGGGAGGAAGCTCAGGGATTGACAGAACTGAAAAAATCGCCAACAAAGTTTAGTCTTCCTCGGTTGACTTACAGGGTTTGGAGTGTCTGGCGCAGGAACCTCGACGTTTTTATGAAGACCATACGGGTCAACTTCCTGCCTTCGTTGCTTGAGCCGGTACTTTACTTGGTAGCGCTGGGTTTTGGTTTGGGTAGTTTCGTACAACCTATTGAAGGGACCCCTTACGTTAACTTCATAGCGCCTGCTTTGGTCGCAATTTCTGTTATGTACGGTTCTTTTTTCGAATGCACTTATGCCTCTTTTGTGCGCATGTACTTTCAGAAGACTTTTGACGCAATAGTGGCAACCCCTGTTAGCGTAGAAGAAGTGATAGCTGGCGAATTATTGTGGGGCGCAACTCGGGCTGCAGCGAACTCCACCATAGTGCTGGTTGTAGTAGGCGCCTTCGGGCTGATCACCAGCCCCTGGTTCATCTTGGTTCCGTTACTCTCGCTCACAGGCGGTCTAATGTTCGCCGCCCTAGCCATGTGCTTCACTGCGTTTGCGCCTAACATTGACTTTTTCAACTATCCGAGTTTTCTGCTTATTACTCCGATGTTTCTCCTGAGCGGCACGTTCTTTCCAACATCTTCCTTGCCGCCTCTCGCTGAAATAGCTGCGCAGGCTCTTCCGCTTACTCACATAGTCAATCTGGCTCGGGGTCTCATTTCTGGCTCAGTTGAGATTAGCCTCGTACTTAGCGTCGTTTGGATTGCGCTGGCGACGCCAATCCTGTTTGTCTTGAGTATAAATCTGATGAAGAAGAGACTAATCAGATAGAGAAGCGATGCTCGTTTTGTGGCTAAGGTCCGCCGAAGATTATCAATAAAGACGTTGCATGAAGGAAAATCAACAACGCGCCTCCTCCCGGCTAATCTTCTCGTTTGAGAGAGTACCAAATGAAGATATTTTTCTAGTGGATTTTTAACTCTCTTTGCTATTACAACAACGCTGAGGATGATAGTAATGCGGATAGTCTTGCGAATCGGCGGTTCAGTCGTGGCTTCGCCGGTAAACACCGATCTCATCGTCAAATATTCTGAGTTGCTAACGACTCTCAAGCTGAAAGGTCACGAGATTGCAGTAGTGGTGGGCGGCGGAAAGTTGGCACGTGAATTTATCGCAGTTGCAAAAGAAATTGGTCTGTGTGAAAAGGCTCAAGATGAAATCGCCATATCTGTTTCCCGCCTATATGCACAACTTGTCGCTAAGAAACTTGACAGAGTAGGCTGCGCGGGAGTTCCTACTTCCCTCGATGAAGCCGCCGAATGTTTGCACAAGGGCAAAATCATTGTGATGGGGGGGCTAAAGCCAGGCTTAACCACTGACGCGGTCGCGGCATTGGTTGCTGAACGAGTCAAAGCTGACCTGCTGGTTAAGGGTACCGATCAAGAGGGCGTGTACGACAAAGACCCGCGGAAACACGTCGATGCCATCAAGCTCGACCGCATGTTTCTGAATGATCTGTCAAAGGTCCTCGAGGAGAGCAAACACAAAGCCGGAATACATCAGATAGTAGATCCCATTGCAATCGATGTGCTGAAGCGTTACCGCGTGAAACTGGTAGTCGTCAACGGTTTTGAAACAGCGAACATCTTGGCGGCAGTAAACGGTGAGAGAGTAGGAACAGTCATAAACTAGCTTGAAGGCTCCTGAACAATAAAGAAAGAACGAGGCAAGGCGGGGAATTGTGGACACAATAATCGAAGCAATCAACCTCAATAAAACATACATGCTGGGAAAAGTCCCAGTGGAAGCCCTGCGGGGCGTAAACCTGAAAGTCGAGAAAGGCGATTTTCTTGCAATCCTTGGACCTTCGGGAAGCGGAAAATCCACAATGTTGAATCTTATTGGCGCTCTCGACAAGCCAACTTCAGGTGTTTTGAAAATTGACGGAGTTGACGTTTCCAAGCTTAACGAGAACCAGCTGGCAGACCTAAGACGTCGTATAGGTTTTGTGTTTCAATTCTTCAATCTGATTCCAAGATTTACCGCAAAAGACAACGTGGAGCTTTCAATGGCAATCGCGGATGCTAGTCGAGCTGAGAGAGGAAAGAAGGCAGAAGAGCTTCTCGAAACGGTGGGTTTGAAAGACAGAAAAAAGCACAAACCGGCTGAGCTCAGCGGGGGTCAGCAGCAGCGAGTAGCAATAGCACGAGCACTGGCAAATAATCCGCGATTCTTGTTGCTGGACGAGCCAACAGGCAACATCGATTCTAAAACAGCAAATGAGATAATTGGGATAGTCAAGAACCTCAACGAAAAAGGCGTAACAATAGTCATGGTCACACATGACCAGTCTCTAGCAGGACAGGCCAAGAGAACCGTCCAAATGTTTGATGGCTTGATAACTTCGGACGAGGTAAACTAGATGAAGACCAGAGATGTGCTCAGTTATTCTTTCAGCGCGATCAGACTCAGAAAACTGCGCGCAGGATTAACAACACTTGGCGTTGTCATTGGTATTGCTGCAATAGTCGCTCTGCTATCGATTACCCAGGGGTTGCAGAATACGATTGCGTCACAGCTTCAGCAAGGATTGGCAACCGACACGCTGATAGTCAGTCCTGGAAGAAGTGTTTTTGGTACCGGCCAAGACGGAGGCGGGTTTGGCGGTGGAATTGGAGATAGCGACTCAGGGTTCAAACTTCAAATAAACGATACCCAGACAATCAAAGGATTGTCAACTAACGTCGTTTCTGCAATAGCAACTTTGCAAAAGATTGGCTACATTGATTCCAGCGAAAAGAGCCGCGCTGCGACTATCATAGGCGTAGACTTCGCAGAATATCAGAAAATATACGGCACGACTTTCGTTGCTGAGCAAGGACAAATTCCACTCAACCCGGAAAACGACATTCTCGTAATCGGAAAACGTCTTAACGAGCGCCAAAACGGGACTATCCTCTTCACAACTGGAGAAGACGTTCAGGTTTCGTGGACCAACGCCACTGCCCGTCCACCAAGAAATGAATCATACAATGCTCAAGTCGTGGCCGTTCTGAAAGAAGTCGGAGGCTTCTCAGTTGGGGGACCTTCAGACAACAATGTTTACATTCCTCTTGCTCAGGCTGAAGCTTTTTTCAACACCACTGAAGTCCAAACAATAATCGTAAAGTTGGCCAACAGCGATCAATCAGCGATGGACGAAATATCTAAGAAGATAACTGACGAGTTTTCAGGGGAAGTCTCAGTTATATCAGCCACGGCCGTTCTCAACCTTGTCGGAAGTATCTTCTCGGTAATCCAACTGTTTCTAGGCGGAATTGCCGCAATCTCCTTGCTTGTAGCTGGCATTGGCATAATGAACATCATGATAGTTTCGCTGATAGAGCGCACGCGCGAGATTGGCATACTCAAAGCTTTGGGCATGAAGAACCGAACAGTGATGTTGATCTTCTTGGGCGAGTCGGTGATAATTGGCATAATTGGCGCCGCGATTGGAACAGGGTTGGGTTGGGGTTTAGCAAACATTGTTGCAATATTGTTCAGCGGGGGTGGCGCTTTTTCTGGTATTGGAGGGTCACAAGCAGCTGCAGGGGCGTCTGGAATGAGAATAACACCCGTCCTCAGTCCACTCGTGTTCGCAGGCGCTTTCGCTTTTGGCATAGGAGTCAGTGTGATTTTCGCGTTGTACCCTGCCTGGAGAGCATCAAGATTAAGACCCGTAGAGGCTTTAAGGTACGAATAACAACTCAGAGATGGAAGTTTGAAGTTGAAGCGACTGTACCCTGACCAGCCAATAGTAGGCGTTGGGGCAGTGCTAGTCCTAGAAGGAAAAATTCTTCTGGAAAAGAGAAAGAACCAACCAGGGAAGGGAAAATGGAGCATTCCTGGCGGAATTGTAGACCTTGGTGAGCGCCTGGAGGACGCGGTGATCAGGGAAACGCTAGAAGAGACCTGTTTGGAAGTTGAAAAACCGCGGCTTCTTGACGTCGTCGAGAATGTGGAACTGGATGACAAAGGAAAGGTCAAGTACCATTTCGTCATAGTCGATTATGCGCTGCGAACCAAGTCCTCCGACTTCAGAGTGTCAAGCGACGCGGATGAGTTGAGTTGGGTCCCATTCGATGAAGTTGAGGAATTCGATTTGACAGAGTCATTCCGAGTGTTTTTCCGGCGCAACAGACAGGCGCTTGAAAAAGCTAGCTATTGTCCCTGAAGAAAAGACGCGTTTCTCCCATAGTTTTTATGTCTAATGCTCTGACTCGAGTGACCATAGGGAAATCCCTGACGACCCGACCCAGCGTGAGACAGTGATGCGGAGGCAGATCCCGGGCTATTGATTTCACGGTTTCAGCATCCACGCGGGCAGCACGCGATACCACTTCCAAGTCATGTTCATTCGTGAAATTGAAGAGAAATATGTTGTCAGCCTGTCGGTAGATCCCGTCTTTTATTGTGTCAGGTTGATTGGTTATGAAAGTCGTGAAGATGCCAAAGTGACGCATACGAGTGACGATGTCGTCCCAATAGGTTTCGCGCAGGTAGAGATGAGCCTCCTCAGCAAACAAGAAAGCCGCTTGGAGTTTCCAGCTCTGAAGTGAATCCACGAGTTTTCCAAGAACGTATTCAACTACGATTTGTCGGTCGATAGTAGCCGTGTTTCTCAGGTTTATGATCAGGGCTCCCCCGCAGTCCTTCGCTTTCAAGAGACAATCGTCGATGAGAGACCCTTCTGCGGCGCTATCTGTGAAGAAGCCGCAGTTAATGAAAGAGTTAAAACGAGAAGTCAGAGCATCGCGAACATGCTGGTTGCAGTTCAAGTTTCGAATAGCATCGCCCAGCGCGCTCAGAGTCAGAGATCCCTTTTCCTTCAACTGTTTCCAGATCCGCTTAAACTCACGGGCACTCGTTCCTGGGAGATGGAGCGCATGAACGAGTATGCCCATTACGACATTAAGATGCAGCTGGTCAAGGGACACTTTGAAGTTTTGCGACGGTGTTAACACGTGTATCTTGTCATAGTAAATGTTCTTTTTCCCGTCAGAAGACATTCCTAGGCTCGAATATTCGCCGTTAAGGTCAAAAACTACAACTGTTGCTTTGTATCCAACCAGGCTAACCATCAGCAGTTTGCTTAGGTGTGATTTTCCACATTCCTTCTTTCCAGTTATTATGTTTAGCCTGCCGTCGAGGGCTGAGGCGTCGATAGTCAGTAGTGAGCTATCCTTTGTGCCGCCCAAGATGATTGGGAGTTTTCCATCAACCTTTGCCAAGTTAAGCAGCATAGGTATTGAGAGTTTCTTTATCGTGGATTGACTTCGGCTTGGCAACCAGCTGCTGCTGGGACTCAATAGTTCGTTCTGAAGTGTGGCGCGTATCTTGCACACTAGCAAACTTGCGTCTTGGATGTAGTTTATGTGTGGCGCTATTTCTAGGGGATCAATATCTTCCCCTTGAATCGGTTGATCGCCGTCTGGAAGTGTACGCAACAACTCTTCAAATACGCCTGGAACAGCCGCAAATTGAACATCGATGACTTGCGCAATGATCGCTTTTGCGGCTTCCGGGTCCTCAACCAGCAAATAGTCCCCTTTTTCCACGGCCTCGTTTGGGAAGCTTAACACATGGAGTACGTTTCCTTCTTTTTTGTAGAGTTTCATGCGTACCCCTCGCCTTTTCCAAATGGACCAAAAAGCAATCGGTGCATGTCGGGTCTGTTTATTATGTGGATTCCGTGTTTTCGCATGATGAAGTGTTGAATGGCTAACACCTCGTTGGCTGTGAATGTGCACAGTATGTGCGAAAGTCGAAGAGTCTCCGGATAACTCTGTTTGTAGACGTCGTTTCCTATCAATTTCTCAACTGATTCTATCCTGTCTGTTTCTGCAGCTCCCCGATCGATATCGAGCCTAAAAGCGAGTTTGGCTCTGTTGAATCTAGCCACATAAATGTCGCCCAGGAGCACTGCTGGCGGCTTTGGCTTCAGACCTGTGGTTTCAAGAAGGTAAGGTGGTTCACGCTCGGGCAAGAAGTCTGTTATCAGGTAACCGTTGAATCTGAGATTCGTTGCCTTGCTAAAGGCAAGTACAGTGTTTCCGCGCTTCCTTGCAGTTTCGAGGATTTGTTTCATACGTTGTACGGGAGCGTCAGCTGTCCCTGAGGTTAGACTGCCGTCGAGCAGAATCAGCCCGTTTTCCGCAGTTTTCGCTATCGCGTTTTGCATCCACCGTTCAAGTAGCGAAGCTATTCGAGTGGGCATCTGGAATAGGGTAGGCGTAAATTGTTGACTAGAAGTGTACAAAGTGTTGAAATATGACCTTTCTAGTGAGTTGAAGACCATCTTCTTGTTGTCTTCGGTGACATGAAAGATGAACGGCCCCAGCCTCGTGTAGCGGTAGTGGCGATGTTGTTTCCACACAGTTGCGCCTCTGACTGCAATAACCACGCCTTTGCTGGTTTCTCCGATTTTTATTGTTGAGGTGTCAACCGCTGCGATTAGTGTTTCTTGGGTTCTCGGAATAAGTAGTATGGGCTCTGGTTTCAAACTGAGCGAGAAGGTCGAATCAATGTTGTTGAAGTGTTGCGCATTTTGTTGATTTAGTTGAAAAGACGCGGGGGAGACCCTTTTGAGAGAGTTTAGGCTTTGTTCCAAAAACCTTTGCGGTAGCGCTGTGTCTATGGTTGGTTGTGGAAAGTTATATTTCTGAGTTGTTACTGTATATTGTTCAATCACCATGATTCACCAATAGCCAATAGCAACTATGGAAATATTTAAGTGTTGTGCATGTGCATCTTGCACAATACAATATGCAACAGGTGAAGACTTGACTGAAAAAACGCAAAGGCCGCCCATACGCGTGAAGATGAAAATCGGCGACATAGAATTCGAGATAGAATCCCAAGAGGATCAGCTACAAACCGCTGTCGACCAGATACTGGCAACAGTCACTGAACGCATGAAAGACACACGATTAGCAGAGAGACAAGCGCCGGCGCCCAGAGCCGAGACATGCAAAGGCGTAATCCAGAAACTCTGGGAAGAAAACTTCTTCAGTAGAACACAAGGCTTGAGCGAAGTCCATGCTGAGATGGCGAGGCGTGGTTTTCACTACGATCGCACCGCTGTCGCCCATGCATTAATTGATCTGGTTAAGGATGGAATACTGACCAGGGAGGGAAAGCCTCGTCGATATCAGTACGCTCAGAAGAGACCTCC
>CAZWBY010000015.1:0-2377 GCA_964632825.1 uncultured Candidatus Bathyarchaeia archaeon | reverse complement strand
AGCGAGGAGACAAACGTGGCTTCTGAAGCACCCAAGCCGCTTGTGTCAACCACGACCATGTTTGTTTGCACACGCTCTGTGTCTACTCTCAAACCTTCGATCTTTGCTATGCCAGCAGCTAGAAGCCGTGCGTTTCGATGATCATCTTCTAACCTGTTTACCATGGTTTCCAAAGCAACTATGCCGGGTGCTGCAATAACTCCAGCTTGCCTCATTCCACCGCCCAAGAGTTTCCTTACGCGTCTTGCTTTGTCGATGAAGTCTTGAGTGCCAACTACTAATGAACCAACGGGACAACTTAGGCCTTTTGAAAGGCAAAACATGAGGTTGTCAACGTGCTTTGTCAGCTCTTTTGGGTTGATTTTCAACGCGACAGCAGCATTGAACAATCTTGCGCCGTCTAGGTATACTCTCAAACCGTGTGCTTGGGCAACGGCACTGATGGCGCTCAGTTGTTTGGGTGTAACTACGGTGCCTCCATGTCGATTATGAGTGTTCTCAACGCATATCAGTGAAGGCTCGGGAAAATGGATGTTTCTCGGTCTGATCGCGTTCTCTAGGTCTCCGGGGTTAAAAGCACCTGTTTCGGTTTTCAGCGGCCAGGGTAGCAGTCCGGCAACAGCGGAAACGCTGCCTGCTTCATACCAGTACATGTGAGATTCGGATTCCAAAAAAACGAGCTCACCGCGTCTTGCGTTGCTCATTGATGACACGAGATTAGCCATCGTTCCACTAGCCACAAGAAGCGCTGCTTCTTTGCCAGTTCGCTCAGCAGCCATTTCCTCAAGCTTCTTCACTGTTGGATCTTCGCCGTAGACGTCATCCCCTAGCTTCGCCCGTTTAATGGCATCAAGCATTTCCCCAGTGGGAAGTGTAACCGTGTCACTCCTCAAGTCAACCGAATAGTTGTGCTGCGTTTTTCCACCCTCTCTCAGTGGTTGCTTCAAACATCTATTAATCTCTAGCGCGCAGCTGGGGTGAAGTTCAGAGCTAAAGAAAACGCAGCAAGAAAGGCATGAGCACGAAAGTACAAATTGCGCGCGGAGCACTCGCATAGTCGTCGGGAATTTGAATCAAGTTACTCATAACGAAGGATATACAGTGGTTCTGCAGCCTCTCTTTTTCGCGCTTCAGAGGAGTCGTCCTTGATAATACCAGTGCCAAGAGACCGCTCCTCGGTTGATTGTTCTCTGCTTCCGAGGGGCAGCGGCGCTCTATTGCCTAATCTTTTCTTGATTTTTCTGTTCAAAGCAGTTCCCCTTCAGGCTTAGGCTGCCCACCATGGGTTTGCATCGGGCTTGGCGGTTTAGAACCGCAGTTTTTTCCTTGACCAAGACTCCCTGCAAAACTTTTCCTTCTCTTGGGGGAAAGGAGAGTATTCACAGTCTTGGTCATTTTCAACCGCCAAGCCTTCATCGCGTTCGTGTTTGGCTATTCATTTCATCTGTGTGTTCCAATCTTAACTGTGAGTATAAGTAGAAAAAACTGTGTGGTTGTGAACATACAGTCACACAAGCGCCATAGAATAAGACTTGTTCGCTTGTCGCGTTGGCAAAAAGGTTTCAACTGTAACCATCCTTTTGCGCAAGGAGTTTGATTTTCAAAACCGTCTCCTCATGGCAACCTCGATCCTGCTCCTGGTATCCAGGTAAGAATAGCCCCGCTTTGTCGTCTGATATCCGTTGAAGTTCTGTTCAAGAAGACTCTGGCGGATGAGGATTCTTGTGAAAGCTTCGGTTTCTATATCGCTCATGCTCATCTCTGTCATGATTTGAGATCTGCTTTTCGATGTCTTGCAGTAACTCACAATCCTGGCAAAATCCTCAACCAAATTGCCGCTGCTCATTTCGAAGAACCTCTTCTGCTGATCTGCTTTTCTCGGAGCCGCTCATTAGCGTATGTGGTTGTGGGTCGACAGTCACTACGAGATCGTATCGTTAGGAATGAGATCTGCAGATGCTTCCAACCATTTACGCTCAGGAGAAGTTTCTAGCACATGCATTTCGACACACAAAGAGTTTATACAGAAGGACGTTTGGCAAGAAGCAAACTTGGGAAACAACATAGGCTTCAGGTAATGATTCAGTCTCACACTGAGTCACTGTTGTAGTAGTGTGACAACCACATAGTTTTTTCTTCACTTCACGACATAGTGCTCGAGTGAGCAAGAAGGGCAGAAAAATGTTAGAGGTTGTTGAACCCAAACTGGCAAAACAACGGGTCTTTCAAACGCTGCTATTGCACAATGACAGGAGCCAAGAAGTTGAGGTACAAGAGGGCAGAGAGATAGATTTTCTGCGACTTTGGGACCACTTAAGCAAGGGCGGATCTGCTTTTATCACAAGCAAGAACTCGCAGAAGTTGAGAATGCAAGAAC
>CAZWBY010000014.1:3609-22068 GCA_964632825.1 uncultured Candidatus Bathyarchaeia archaeon | reverse complement strand
GCCCCACAACTGCTTTACTTCGCAAAAAGCGCAATTGTAGGGACAACCCCTCATTATGTTCATATTGTCGACAGGCTTAACATCCAAGTACTCTATCTGCCTGTCGTAAAGATGCATGGGCAACAAGTGCCTAGCCGGAAAGGGAAGCTCGTCCAAATTGTTGATAAACTTCTGAGGGTTCTTCACGATTCCGCCTTCGCGCCTGAAAGCGACGCCTGGAATTGGAAGTGACCCAGAGTCTGCACCATGCTTGATTTCGGTTGCCAGTTCCACCATTGCTCTTTCCCCTTCGCCCATGACAACGTAGTCTATCTGCGGATGCTCCAGCATGCTTTCAGGCTCATAAGAAGGATGCCATCCGCCAACCACGACCTTGCATGAGGGAAGCGTATCTTTGATGGCTTTCGCAGTCTCAACACAGCGGCTATAAGTTGCGGAGCTGCAGGTTATGCCAACAATCTCTGGGTTAAGCTTCTCAACTTCGAGTTTGACATGGTCAACTGGTTTCTCAAGCAAATAGTTATCTATAACCTGAACCTCGAAACCTGCCTTTTCCAGGGCAGCTGCAACATAAGATAGCCCCAGAGGAATGAATCTTCTTCCGTGAATCCATGGACCTTTGGACGGCGGTGCCGTCGTCATCAACAAAATCACGTGCAGCTCTTCCTTTTGGTCATATTATGAACTACTCATCGGACGAGTTTCTTACATAGAAAATCCCCAAAATAATAACCTTTACCATATTTGTAAAAGTTCAATGCGAGCTATCGTGAAGTGAAATGTTTGAATTTGAGCGTAGTTCTCCCCTATGGAAGAACAATTGAGACCCCAAAAAAAACCAGGAAAAATAGGCTACCTTTTTGTTCTAAGGCTACATTGAATCAAAGAAAGAAAAATTGATGTTTCTCTCAGCCATCTCTCAAGATGGCCAATCCAAAAAAGGACGTCAAATGTGAGGTTTGCTGGGGCTCTGCACCGAGATCTTAAAGGAGAAAAAAGCGACAAACAACTGCTATACATTATCGCTAATTCTTGCAGAGCCCATTCAGCCCTTTCTTGACCCACGCTATGTCTTCTCTTTCTCCTTTACTATTGTTGAAGCGTTTAGACATTCAAATGCTCAGCTTATAAATTTTTTCACAATATAGCTCTGTGATTCCAAAAAATGTATATTCTACCTCATTCCAACTATAAAATATGTCCAATGGCTTTAACTATATACAGCTCAATCGGTCTAAGAATACACTCTTGAAAGGGTAACTAATGCAGACTAAACCAAGAATAGACCAAACTGACGCGAAAATTCTGAAGACACTTCTCCGCGAAGCCCGAACCAGCTTCACGAAGATAGCAAAAGACTGCGGGATCTCGATTGGCGCAGTCAGAATGCGGTATAAACGCCTCTGGAAAGAGGGCATAATCAACGGCGAAATAATGCTTGTCAACCCGCTCAGCTTGGGCTTCGAGCATGTTATCGATTTAGGGATAACAACGACGCCGGAAAAGGAACAAGAAGTCACAGATTTCTTGGAGAGCAAGTACAAGCACGTAAGTGTAGCTGGGCATTTCGGCAAATACAATGTTTTTGCGGTAGCAGCGTTTCATAACACGCAAGAACTGACCGATGCAATCCAAGATCTGGAATCCAATCCCAACGTGAAACGCATCGAGACAATGATATGGGCTGATTCAGTCTATATGGAGCACATGGAAAAGCTAGTCTTCGGACCTCTGGGCACAACTGAAACGCCAAACAAAACATTGCCAAGCGCAACGACTCGCGAAGAAGCCCGTATGGACCAAGTTGATCGACAAATAGCCAGAAAACTGTCACAAAACGCTCGAACTCCCTTCAGAAGAATCGCCCAAGAACTTGGCATTTCGACGAAAAACGTTATTCATAGATACAAAAAACTGAGAGGACCAGTTCTGACCCTATCGACCATAACTGTTGACCTCAGAAAACTAGGATACCAGGCCTTCGCGTTCTTCTACGCAAAGGTTTCAAGAAGCAAAATGCCAGAGATCTACTCTGAGATGATCAAAATGCCCAACCTTGTCGTCATAATCAAGCATATCGGAACCTACGACATGCATGGCACGGTATTTTTGCACAGTTTCGAAGATTTGTTCGAGGCAACGGAGTCAATTCGCAGGATACCGGGTATGGAACACGTGGAGATTTACGTGACTCCAGTCTGGGAGAGATGGCCCCCAAACCTGTTCGTCTCGCTCCTGTAGAAACCGAAACTTCGCCCCCATCGATTACTGCTCTTCGCGCTTGAGTTGATGCCAATGCGAAATGTTTAAGGATTCAACACCTCGTATTTTTGCAGACAGCAAGCAGTGAAGAGAATGAAAACCCGCATAACGCTTGTGAACCCGCCTTCTCCAACTGGAGCCGTCGCTCATTTGCCCTTTGCACTGCTAGGGCTGGGATATTTGGCAGCCGTTCTGGAAAAAAACCATTTTGAAGTTGACGTGATTGACTGCCAAGTTCTCAAAATCTCCTTTGAAGAGTTCAAAACCGAACTCAGCAAGCGCCAACCAGACATTGTGGGAATGACAGCCACAACTCTCACCTACAAGTCCGCTTTGACAATAGCAAAAATATCCAAGGAACTACATCCACACGCCGTGACGGTTTTGGGAGGTCCCCACGTCACCTTCTGGGATGAAAAAGCCCTGCAGGAATGCCCAGAGCTAGATATTGTGGTCAGAAGAGAAGGCGAGAACACGGTACTGGAGCTCGCCCAAAAAGTAGAGGCAAATAAAAGCCTACACGACATCGTCGGAACAACATGTAGAAAAAACGGAAAAATCGGTAGGAATCCAGACAGACCGTACATCGAAGATCTTGATGCACTTCCTTTCCCAGCCCGCCATCTGTGGCCGATGGAAAAACTGCGAGAACACGAGGATATCCTCTATCTCGCCGCGAGTAGAGGATGTGTCTACTGGTGCGAATTCTGCACTACAGTAAGGATGCACGGGCGAAAGTACCGTATGAGAAGCCCGAAGAACGTGGTTGATGAACTTGAGTTCCTGCACAGAACGTACAATGTGACGAAATTCACTTTCTGCGATGACGCGTTTACAGTCGATCAAGCAAGAACGGAGGAGATTTGCAGAGAGATCCAGAACCGCAATCTCAGAATCGAATGGAACTGCGGAACCCGCGTAGACATGCTCACAAGAGAACTCCTCAGGAAAATGAAAGAAGCAGGCTGCGTGAGCGTCTGGTCTGGCGTCGAATCGGGTTCACAACAAGTTCTCGATGCGATGAAGAAAGGGATATCGCCTGAGCTAACAACGCAAGTGTTTGAATGGATAAGAGAAGCCGGCTTGAAAACAGTTCCGAACGTAATTCTGGGGTTTCCAAGTGAAACAAAAGAAACCGCTTGGCAAACAATAAAATTCATAGAGAAAATAAGCCCTGACGACGTCGGTTTCTATAACGTTGCAACACCATTTCCCGGAACCCCCTTGTACGACACGGTAATAGAGAAGGGCTGGCTCAGAGTAACAGACTTTGACAAATACGACACAACCACACCGATATTTGAAACGCCTTGGCTGAGCATGAAAGAGTTAGGATCACTACGCGAGGCCGCCTTCCACCACTTCTATCTTCGCTTAGGCTTTCTTACCCGCAACTACCGCAAACGCAAGTTCTGGAGTATATCAACAGCGCTGACGATTCTGGTTCATCTTAAAGGCTGGGCTAAGCTGAAACTCGGAATCAAATGACCGACTATTACAAGATGACCCAACGAAGACTCCCCAAAAGACCCATGCCTGATTCAACTGTGACGGGGCACTTTTCTCCCGAGCAAAAGAGACACTACCAATAATCTTCAGCACGACTTGACAACACCCAATGCTTTTTCAGCGATAGAAACACTGGACAACAGGTCGTCTACTGTGGAAATGAAAGTAGACATCTTCACCTCACCTCTAATTACAGTGATAACGCAGCGACCTTCACAAGTCGTTTCTATGAAAAGACCAGAAGGAGCTTTGAGGTTATCAGGTGAAACCGCATCAGCAACGGCAGCAGCAGTATTCTCTTCATCATACTCAAGCTTTATCGTTGTTTCCAATCTTTTCACCGCGAAGTTGCTTCCCAACTAACTCATCTGCGAGTTTGATCAAGCTCTCAACTTTGTCCAGAGGCACCTGAGAACCTGCGGCAATGTTGTGCCCTCCCCCCTTCCCGCCAAAGGTCTCCGAAGCAATGCGCATCACTTCGCCCAAGTTCACGCCTTTGTGAACTGCACTCTCGATCGTTCTTGCAGAAAACTTCGCAACGCCTTCCTCCGAGACATGCGCAAAAGCCAGGACAGCTTTCTCAGACATCATATTATACGCCAAGATCGACGCTATTGTCCCTATTACCTTCTCGTTAACAGCGTTCTCACCATAGACCACATAAACGTTCTCAAACTCGCGCATTCGCTCAGGTTTCTCCATCACCCAACCCAGATAGCGATTAATGTCCCTACGGTAGTTTTCCAAAACCTGATTTGCCTCGCCCAAAGCAGCGCCGCGGTCACCCATGCAAACTGCAATTCCAAGACTCGGTCTGTCAAGACGACCAGTAGAGTTCAAAACAACGCTAAACTCCCTTGCGTCCCTAAGTGAAGTCGACGGTTGTTCATGCACCAAAACGTAGACATTTCCTATCAGCGTTGAGACTTCCAGATGCAACCCTCTTGAGAGTAAATGCTCAGCTAGAGCGCTGCACAATGCTTTCTTCTCATCCATCGTTAGATCTCTAAGGGCACGCCACTTTTCTCTGTCCCTCAGCGTTATACCCAAGTGATCGAGCAATGCGACACTCGCGCTCTCATCGCCGCTTATTCCTGGAATAAACGGGCTAGTTGATGATGCCAAAGCCTTGTGAATTGGACGAGTCTCCCTCCCGAAAAATGTCAGATCCTTCTCCACATTAAGCAAACCGGCGAGAACGGCATCGTTGACTATCCTCTCATTTAGCCCCCCCAGTTGCCTCTGTTCATACTTGTCTTGCATATCGCCCAAAGCGCCAACTATAGCCACAGGTGACAAGTCGACGTTCTTGCCATCCAACGCTTTCATCGCAAAATATGCCACGCCTGCCCCGCTAACCTCTGTGGCACCGTCTATGCCATGCAGATGAGGGTTAACATGAACAAAATTCGGGTTGTCAACCGTTCCACTGATCTGGTGATGATCCAAGATCACAAATCTCTGGTCGGGAGTCTTCTCGTTTAACAGAGGCAGATAGCCACTGCCAAAATCTGCCAGAATCACCAGGTCCGGTTTCGTCGCAGCAATTTCGTTCAGGATCTTCTCATCAACCCATTGCATAACCTTGACTCGAAACCTTACACCCAAGCGCCACAGAGCTTTGGCAACTATGCCAGCCGCGGCAACGCCATCAGCGTCCAAATGAGAAAAGACTTGGATGACTCCGTCTTTTTCAACAATTTCCCTAATTGCGGATGCTGCTCTGTCAGCCGAGGATAGAAAATCCACGAAGGATGCCTCATCAGCAGTCATCGTTCTCACTCTTCGGAGCATAGTGTAGGCTAAAACTTAAAGCTGTAGCGCCTAGAAAGCAACAAAGAAGAAATGCTTAGGTAACGGAGGCTACCTTCGCTACGTACTTCCAATTCTTCGGCAATACGCCCTCGCGCTTGTAGTATCTTGACAGTTTGTGGATCCTGGCTTCTATTATCTGCATGTTCCGTTTGTTGTGCAAGTCCTTCTTGTTCTTGTCAATGTGGACAGCCATGCCCTGTGCCGTCTTGATCAGTTCTGAAAGATCCTCAGGCATGGAGGGCGCCAGATTGGCAGCTTCGAGTATTTCGCTTATACTCTTGCCAGTTATTGGCTTCGCAAGGGGAATAGCGTATTGATCACGTAGGATGGTGCCAATGCTACTCATTGAGTGCCCTTCTTTGGCGAGTTTTATTATGAAAGCTTCAACCTCTTCAGGCTGATACTTGCACCAATTGGGTGCTCGCCTGCTTACGGGTCTAATCGAATGCGATCTTCCTTTTTCCTGTTTGGGCATTGTTTGCACCTAAACTCTGCTATGACCCATTGTACACGAATATTTAAAAATAGCTGTATTGCCCGGAGAATTGATGGAGCAGTGTTTTTCTTTTTCTATCGTCATCCAGAGCTTCTCAAGGACTATAACTGAAAAACACCTGCACTGAGCACTTCAACAACATTGCTGCTTCTCTTGCGTATTCTAACAGTAGGATTGCTGATCAAGAAGTCCATGTGATTTGCGCTGTTATTCTGTCCCGAAGGAAAATCAAGGTTGTCGCCAAAAGCTATGTGGATTGTGCCTTTAATTTTTTCTGACTCAAGAAATTCCTCCACGAAACGAGCTTTTGGGTTTATGCCGAAAGCGAATTCGCCAACTACCCTTGCCATGTTGTCAGTTGCCAACGATTCAGCGACACGCTTCTGCGCGCTCGTATCTTTTGAAAAAGCGTTTTTGACTGCGCCATCCTCAACATCAATGATAAAGGGAGTACCCAGTTTTCCAATTCCGCCGATCGCCATGTCGCATACGAGCGTTCCCCGAAGGGAAGTTTCAACGGGTGCAACAATGACTTCTCCCGTGGGCAGGTTCATCCACTTCATGGTTTTCCAGTCAATCTTCGTGTCTGTGAAGAAGGCACGGTTTTCTGTGTGGAAGGTAAGGTTTGTTCCAGCAGGATTCGTGACTTCTATGTCAGTAGTATTTTCAAGGTCTTTCATCAGTCTGCCTGCAAAAGCTTGTATCCCTCTATGCTCGCCCGCGGTTAGAGCAAGCGCTCCTTCGGTGAGCATATCCATCGTTATCCCTGGACAGTGCCCAAGTCGGGTCTTGTGGTCGCTGGTCTCCGAATTAATGATGCCGATTCTGAACGGTGTTTCCTCTCTAATTCCTCTCAGCAGGTTGATGTAGATGCCAGGTCTCTGGGTCGTGAGGAAGCGTTGATACTCAACAGGGAGTTGATTTCGAAAGACGCCCTCGCTGGTTTTCAGCATTACCAGGCTTGTCTCCAGTTTAAGATCTTGTGCACCTTCGTAGAAGGCGTCTCCAACATCAGCGCGAACATCATCGCAAAAAATGACCAGACGCTCGTTCTTCTTGGCTTCTAACACATATTCCAAGGCATTTCTTGCGGCTTCGGCTGGACGCATAAGCAGCACCTGTAAACATGAGGATGGGAAGTCAGTTTGATAAGCTTTCTTGCCTCTACTTTCCTGAACAGAGCAAACTGCAGCTCTACCGATAGTTCTCTGACGCGTGTTAGAACCCAAGCCTGCGCTACGGTTATATTTGGCAACCGTGAAACACAGTGCTGGAAATCGCTATGTCAGACACTGGAATGACTGTCAAAAGGGATGAAGACTTCTCAGAGTGGTACACGGAAGTCGTCATGAAGTCTGGAATGGCAGACTACTCGCCCATAAAAGGCTGCATGATAATCCGGGAACACGCCTACGCAATATGGGAAAAAATCCAAGAAGTCTTCAACAAGAAGATCAAAGAGACAGGGCATAACAATGTTTACTTCCCCATGTTCATTCCAGAAGGCTTCCTCAAGAAAGAAGCCGAGCATTTTGAAGGGTTCATCCCAGAGGTGGCTTGGGTCACCCATGGGGGAGATACACCACTAGAAGAGAAGCTAGCCATAAGACCAACCTCCGAGACCATAATGTACGCCACATTTGCCAAGTGGATCAGGAGCTGGAGAGACTTGCCAATAAAGATCAATCAGTGGTGCAACATTGTCAGGTGGGAGACAAAAGCCACGAAACCCTTCCTGAGAACCAGAGAGTTTCTTTGGCAGGAAGGTCACACCGCGCACGCCACAAGCGAAGAAGCTGAGGAAGAAGTGCTTTACGCTCTGAACGAATATCGAGACGTCATCGAGAAATACCTGGCAATTCCAGTGATCGTGGGAAAGAAAACCGAGAGTGAGAAATTCGCAGGCGCCTTATACACGACCACTTTGGAGGCGATTATGCCTGATGGAAAAGCGCTTCAGATGGGAACTTCGCACAACTTGGGGCAGAACTTCGGAAAGGTGTTTGATATCAAGTTCATCGGTGAGGACGAGAAAGAACACTTTGTCTGGCAGACAAGCTGGGGCTTCACCACGCGGCTTATCGGAGCATTAATTATGGTTCACGGCGACGACAAAGGACTCGTTTTACCCCCCAAAGTCGCCCCAATCCAAGTAGTAATAGTGCCCATTCCATACAAGGGCGCAGAACCAGCCGCGATCACCGCGAAAACAAAGGAGATCTTCTCTTCGCTGAAAGAAAGAGGCGTAGCAGTTGTCCTCGATGACAGAGAAGAATACACTCCGGGCTGGAAGTTTAATCAATGGGAACTCAAAGGCGTTCCAATCCGCATTGAAATCGGTCCCCGAGACCTAAAACAACAGCAGGCAATGATCGTGAGGCGCGACACAGGCCAAAAAATCCCAGTCAAAGAACAAGAAGTCTTGAGCAAGGTAAGCGAACTCCTGGAGGAGATACAGCACAACCTCTATGCCCGAGCTCGGATAAATCTGGAGACAAAAACAACCTCCGCCAAAGACTACGAAGAATTCAAGAAAATCCTAAAGGAAAAAGGCGGATTCATAAAAGCAGCATGGTGTGGCAGTCCAGACTGCGAGGCAAAAATCAAGGAAGAAACCGGCGCTACGATCAGACTGAAACCCTTCGAAAAAGAAACAACAGCTGACCGTTGCATATACGGGGGAGAAGAAGCGCAAGAAGTCGTCTGCTTCGCGAGATCGTATTAGTCAATTAAGGATACGAGACTACCTACTCCTTGGCGGGTTCTCCAGAAGTCTCATGTTCAAGAAAACCCGGTTTACTGACAGTGCAACGCCACCTAGGTCTAATCCTCTTGAGGTTCTTAGGAAGCTTTATTTTTTCGGAGTACAAGTCTTTGCTTTACAGGGTTCAAGTTGGCGCGAATCAAGGTAACCTCAAGAGTTAGAAACATAGAGTATGCAATCCGCGATGTGATAGGTTACGCGGAGCACCTTTTGAAGGCTAGAAAGAAAATCTACTATCTGAATATAGGAGACCCTCCAGCTTTCGATTTCCCCACCCCACCTCACATAAAACAAGCACTATGCAAAGCAGTCGAAGAAGATGAAAATCACTATTCCCCTTCAGACGGACTACCAGAGCTGAGGCAAGCAATTGCAGAAAAGGAGAAACGCGTCAATGGCGTAAACATATCCGCCGAAGACATCTTGGTCACGTCAGGAATCTCGGAAGGAATCGAGATGACACTGGCTGCGTTGGTGGAGAAAGGCGACGAGATTCTGTTTCCAGGTCCCACATATCCACCTTATATTTCGTATGCGAGGTTTTTTGAAGGCGTTCCGGTCTCCTACGAAACTATCGAGGAAGAAGGCTGGCAACCTAACGTTGATGATCTGAGGAGCAAAATCTCAGAGAAAACCCGCGCATTGGTCATTACAAATCCAAACAACCCCACCGGCTCGGTGTACGGTAGGAAAATAGTCAAGCAAATGTTAGACTTGGCCGGAGAACACAAACTGCTAGTAATATCGGATGAAATCTACGACCAGATAATGTATTCCCAAGATTTCGCCAGCACAGCGTTCTTGGCCAAAGACATTCCAGTCGTGGGACTGAATGGATTCTCCAAAGTTTACAGGATGACCGGCTGGCGACTCGGCTACATATACTTCAAAGCGGAAAGCAACCGACTGACTGAGCTTAAACAAGCCATTGAGAAAGAATGTCGAATACGAATATGCGCAAACACTCCGGTCCAGAAAGCGGGAATCGCTGCACTGAATGGCCCCCAAGGTCACATCAAAGAATACGTGTCGAAACTCAAAGAGAGAGGGGAATACGCGTGGAAAAGACTAAACGAAATCGACGGATTGAGCTGCTCAAAACCTGAAGGGGCATTCTACGTTTTCCCGCGGATCCATGGGGTTGGTTCAAGATGGAAAACCGACATGGACTTCGTCTTGCATCTGCTTAGGGAAACCGGCGTGCTTACAGTAAATGGTTCGGGATTCGACACTGTGTATGGCTCAGGGCACTTCAGAGTGGTTTTCCTTCCCCCAATTGAGATGCTGCAAGAGGCTTTCAACGAAATAGAGAAGTTCATGAAGAAGAAAACGCAGAAAGAAGCGCCTGAACACGTGGGTTATGGATAGATTGCCACACCTTCTCGAGGGTCGGCAACCACTTTCTGGAACTCTTCAATCAGCTGCCTGGTAATTGGACCGGGGTTTCCGCTTCCTATTCGTCTTCTGTTAACTTCTCTTATTGGAACTATTTCCGCGGCTGTTCCAGTGAAGAAAGCCTCGTCGGCGTTGAACAATTGGTAAGGTGTCACATTGGATTCTGTAACATCGAATCCAAGTTTAGAAGCTATTGTTGTCACGACCTGGGCGGTTATTCCTGGGAGCGCACCGCTGCAGGTTGGAGGAGTCAAGATTCGACTGTTCTTGACTATGAAGATGTTTTCGCCAACGCCTTCGGAGACAAAGCCGTTCTTGTCCAGACAGACGGCTTCGTCCATGCCGCTGTTGTTTGCTTCTATTTTCGCCATTATGCTGTTCAGATAGTTAAGGGACTTGATCTCATGTGAAGTGGAATCCACAGGATTGCGCCTTACCCATGAAACTAATGCGGTGATGCCTTTCCCTTTGGCTTCATTCCCGTGCAGAACGATGGCACCCGCAATCACTACAACCGTAGGCTTGGGGCATTTGCGCGGATCCAAACCAAGGTCGCCTGTTCCTCTGCTCACGACCAATCGGATATATGCATCTTTGAGCCCGTTCTTTCGAAGAGTTTCCACAACTGCGTCGACCATTTGCTCCTTTGTTAGAGGGATCTGCAGCATCATCACATGCGCTGATTGATAAAGCCTGGCAATGTGCTCCCTCAGTTTGAAAACGATTCCGTTATAGGCACGGATACCTTCGAAAACACCATCACCGTAGAGGAAACCATGGTCAAAAACGGAGATTCTTGCTTCTGACTTTGGATAGTATTCGCCATCTACGTAAACAAGCATCTCTTTGCCCACACGCTTCACGCACCAATTCGGGGTTGCATATTACGGAGTTGATTTGATATAGTTTTTGTCTGTGATCTATACGATTCGCTTGTCACCCGTGAAACTGCGGGCGTTTGGACAGAAGCTTCGGCAAAGGCAGTGGCTTGAAAGGCTTTCCTTTGACCGCATCTTGTATCTTCGTTATCAACTCATTTAGGGTCATGCTCTCCATCTTCCCGCCTGTCTGCCTGTTTCTGATAGCCAACACCCCAGATTCTGCTTCACGTTTTCCCAGAACGACAACGTAAGGAACCCAATCAGTCTCGGCTTCACGGATGCGTTTCTGAAGAGTACTTGCGCGATCGTCAATGTCGACTCGTATGCTGCACTTTTCGATTTCATTAGCTGTTTCTTCCACCTGCTCGTGGAATTCTTCGGAAATGGGTATCAATCTGACCTGGGTAGGTGAGAGCCATAGCGGAAGCATAGGGGGTTTGCCTTTCTGCTGTTCTTTGTAGGCTTTCTCGAGCAAGGCGTACACGCATCTCTCTATAGCACCGCTTGGAGAGTTGTGCAGGATCAGGGGAAACTGTTTCTCACCTTTATCGTCGACGAAGCTTATTTCATAGCGTTTGGCGTTCTCAACATCGATCTGATCCGTGGATAGTGCAGCTGCTTTGTCTTGGTTGTCCACGAAGTTGAAATCCCATTTCAACCTGAAATAGAAGAAACGTTCAGCCCAGACCTCAGCCAACATCGGCTTTCCGAAGGTCTTGGCCAGTTCTGCGATGAATTCCGGGTTTTCTTCATAAAAGTCTTTGGTGAAACGCACCGCTGCTTCGTAATCATCCTTAGACAAGCCAATCTCGCTCAGAACTTCAACAGACAAGTTGAATCGGGTTCTGAATTCAGCCTTAGCCTGATCCAAGTCGACGCAGAAGGCGTGGCAGTCCGGCATAGTGAACGCACGAAGTCGTCTCAAACCGCAGACTTCACCACTTTTCTCGCGTCGAAAACTGTAGCGTGTCAACTCGTAAAGCTTCAGGGGCATCTGTTTGTAGGAGAACTGGGCGTCGTGCATCATTAAGAACTGACCGAAACAAGCGGCAAACCTGAGGAAGAGTTCCTTGTCTTCGGTCTTTAGAATATATTGCCTTGCGGGGAAACGGTTGAGATAATCCGCCAAGCTGGGATGATTATAATCGTACATTATTGGAGTTTCAACTTCCATTGCGCCATAGGCAACCATCTTCGAGGTGACCAACTGCTCCAGAAGGGATTTGATCAATCGTCCTTTTGGATACCAGCGCAGGTTGCCGGGATCGCTTCCTGCTTCATAATCAGCTATCTCAAGGCGTTTCATCAGGGGCACATGTGGCGGCATTTGCTGGCTTGCTCGCACCTTCGCGATCTCGTATTTTGCAAACTTTTCGAGATTTTGATGCCCCTTGAAGTTGAAGCCTTCAATCGGCTCCAGAGTTCCATCTGGTTTAAGAATATGCCAGGTAGATTTTAGTTTCTCCTCAGCTTTCAGGGCTACCGACAGTTTTTCTTCTGGCTCAGATTCAGCCTTAGCTTCTGGCGTAGACGGTGTGTATGCCCGTGATTGCTCAGCCAACGGGTGTCCCTTAACAGAAACTGAAAACTGCTTGTTCCAACCGAATGGAGCACGATAGGTTTCTATGCCTGCTTGTTTTGTAGAGTCTTCCATTGCTTTCAGTAGTCTGAGCGCTTCGGGCGGCTTGGCGAGTCTGTTACTGAGATGAGCATAAGGATAAATTAGAATTCGATTTAGCTTCAGTTTTCCCAAGAATCCGCGAATATCGTTCACGGCCATTTGAACAACAGAAGCATCATCGCCCTCCTCAATGGCTGTTAGAAGAAGCACGACTTCTTCGATACGGCTTTCTTTCTTCTCAGCTTCTTCAGCCGTGGATATTTCCTTCTCCACAGGTGTGAAAAGGACAAAATTAGAATGCAGTTGGAGTATCCGCATGGCAACCAGCTCAGCTTAGGCGTTAAATCGCCACTTGTCCACTGCCTTGTCTTTCTTTGTCTTCTTCTTGAAGACTTTGTAGTGTTCCTTGCAAACGTAAACCCGCTTCTCGTTGCTCCCTACGTTTAATCCGGCAGATCGGGCTTTTTCAGTTGAAAGGGAACGGACAGCTTCCATTCCGCATCCTGAAACGCTGCACTTGACTCCTTTGTCTATGCGTCCCAATGGGTAGCATCCTCGCACAGTTGTACATTAGACAATCTTAATAGGTTTTTGCGAAAACTTGTCACTTCAGAAGACGGAAGGCGAGGCCGTGACCTACTTGTTATAGACTAGAGCAGCGCGGCGGTATATTTCTTCTTTTTCTCCGAAAAAAGTCGGTCCGAAACTCTCAACCACGATCGAGGCTGCACCAGAACCGACACAAGCGCACCAATAAGGATCGTGACCTTGAACAAGCTCTGCGAGGAAACCGCCAATGAAGACATCTCCCGCTCCAGTAGGATCAATAACTTTCTCGGGGGTGCAAGCTGGAACATCATAAGCTGTTCCTTCCAAAGAAAGCACAGCGCCTTCAGCACCCTTTGTAACGATGACTGTTTCGACTCCGAAGTCGTGGACCGCTTTGATGCTTGATGCAAGATCGGACCTGCCTGTGAGGATTTTGATCTCGTTTTCGGAGCATTTGCACACGTTGACCAACTCCAGCAGCTGCATATCAGCCGGAGGACCGAGTAGAATGTTACCATCTGAGTCAATCTTTCGAAGCAATCCCTGAATGTCCAAAGATAGGATCTCAGCACGATTTCTCAAGAGCTCAGCCAATTCATAGGAGATCTCGCCAGCAATGGGTGCCAAATGAACAGCCCTAGCGCCAACCGAAACCGATATGTCAGTCAGGCTGACGGGGGGAGCTCTACTCTTAAGCCGAAGTGTCCTCTCTGAAAGGTCACTACCGTATGTAAGTTCGAAACGCGTGGTCTGCTCAAGCTCAGTTTTGACTACACCTGAAAGGTCAATGCCTTCTTCTCTCAACCACCAGAGATATGCTTCTGGAAAATCCCCACCCACTCTCGAAATGATTGAGACTGTCTTCTCCAAACGGCGAGAAACAAGAGAAACATATGTGACAGACCCTCCCAAGACGGTTATTGAGTGTTGCCGTTTTGGTAAGAGAATGGAGTCTATCGAGAAATGTCCGACAACTATAACATCGAATACTGGAGATACAGTCCGGTCCATGAGATCTACGTTAAAGCTACAGATATATAGAAATAACCTTGGCAGCACTTAGGATTGAAGCAAGAGGATGGCTTTGGCTAAATCACCATCACATTCTTCCAATGCCCGCTTGGCTTCCTCGAGGCTCTTGCCAGTTTGATCTGCAACCAGTTGAGCATCTTCTTCAGATACAACAGGTTTGGCTGTGAAGTCGCCTGCTGCCTCCTCTTGTGGGGCTCTCTCGGTCACCGTACCTCCAACAACCTGGAAGATTTTCTGCCCTCCCATCTGCATGATTGCGACTTCAGGTTGTTCTATCAAAATGTCTTTGCTGCTAGTTTTGATAATGACCTGGGTTACGTCTCCAACGGAATCCATGCTCATACCCATGCGCTGCATCATTCGCTTGGCTTCTCTAGGGTTCATTCGCCTTTGCACAAGAATTGCTCCAAACAACTATTCAGCAAAGGAACCTCATATAATTAACTTTCTTCACTGCGTCCGTGCCGAACTTTAACAGCCACACCGGTCTTGAAAGCTAGCATCTCGTCACTAGACAGCAGAGCACGCCCTACAGCCAAGACTTCGCTCTTCTCATTAACAACAATAACCTCATCCTTTGAACGAATTTCGTCATCGCACTTAACAACATGTACTGCAAAAACGTCGCCTCCATCTGCTATAAACGGAGAAACACCGGTTCGCACGGTAACAAAACATTTTGCCATTGATCTGATTTCAGCAATTTGCCGCGCGAGTTCCATACTGATTGAAAGCAGTCCATCGGTCGGACGGAGAGTTGCGAGTCTCACCCCGTTAAGCTTCACATACCGAATCCTACCAGTAGCCTTCGAAAACAGAATTTCCACGTTTTCTGGAAAAAGTCTAGCGCCTACGCCTCTGCCAAACTGGTAGTCTGCAACGCTTCGGATTCTCTGCAGCGCGTTTTCCACGAGTTTCACTCCACCTCATCGTTTTGTTTCGACAACTATAAACACAGCTATTATTATAAAACCCGTTGGTGACGCAAAAGTGCGATGCGAAGTCTGCGGGCGAAAAATTCACGGAGAGCCAGTTACAGCTGAAATTGAGGGAGCAACCCTAACGGTTTGCAGTGAATGTTCCAAACACGGAAGAATTGTAACGAGAGAAGAGATTAGGCTTAAGGAACGAACGCTAAGCCGAAAGTCCGTGCCGATAACCGTGATTCCAGCGAGAAAGAAACCGGAAGCCAAGGTTGAGATAACTCAGGAAGTTGTCGAAGGCTACCCTCTAAAGATACGGCAGGCCAGAGAAAAGCTCGGTCTAAGCCATGAGGATCTCGGAAAAACAATAAACGAAAAAGAGTCTGTCTTGAGAAAACTTGAGACTGGAAAAATGGAACCTAACGACATGCTTGTAACAAAACTTGAACACGCTCTCAAGATAAAGCTCCTAACTCCAATAGGCAGAGAAGAAGGCACAAAAGAGATCCCAAAATCGTCAAGCCGGGAGCTGACTTTGGGCGATCTGATCAAGCGAAGTAGGAAGGGGACGGAGGAGCCTGCGGAACGAAAGCCATCATAGTGGAGAGACGCCTAAACCGCGAAACCTCAAGCTTAGGCGAACTCAAGAAACTCGCTGAGTCTGCCGGATACACAGTTGTGGCAACAATTGAACAGACGCGAAGACCCGACTCGCGTTACCAGATAGGAGAGGGAAAGGTCGAGGAACTCGCCGCGCTTGTGAAGGAAACCGAAGCAGAGAGAGTTGTTTTTGACAACCCCCTCAAGACCATTCAGGCTTACAATCTGGCCAAAGCCACCGGCGTAGAAGCCATTGACCGATTCAAACTGATTCTTGAAATCTTCACGAGGAGAGCCACAACTGTCGAAGCCAAGCTCCAGATCCAACTTGCAACGCAGCAGTATGAACTTGCTCACGCAAAGGAAAAAGTAAGGCTGACAAAGAAGGGGGAACAGCCTGGCTTCATGGGACTTGGAGCCTACGAAGCGGATGTTTACAAAGAAGCAGTGAAGAGAGAGATTCACACACTTAAGAAGAAACTGAAAAAGGTACGCGAAAAGCGGATTCTGCACCGAGAAAGAAGAACGGAGCTGGGATTCTTCACAATTTCTCTTGCTGGTTACACGAATGCTGGAAAAAGTTCGCTTTTCAACGCTTTGACTGAAGACACAACAAGAGTGGACAAAGGACTGTTCACCACATTATCTACCACGACAAGACTTCTCGAGTTCCCCGGGAGGAAAGTCCTCCTAACCGACACTGTGGGTTTTATCGACAGATTACCACTAACGCTGATTGAGGCTTTTCATTCAACACTCGAAGAGACAATCTATGCAGACTTGGTGGTATTGGTTTTAGACATCAACGAACCATTGGAAACAATCAAGAAGAAGAATGCTGTGTGCCTCGAAACGATTGAAAGAATTGGAGCCTCAGGCATACCTCTACTGACAGCAATGAACAAAATTGAC
This sequence comes from uncultured Candidatus Bathyarchaeia archaeon, assembly GCA_964632825.1. GTDB lineage: Archaea > Thermoproteota > Bathyarchaeia > Bathyarchaeales > Bathycorpusculaceae > UBA11855. Next base: position 5,309 of record CAZWBY010000014.1, on the reverse strand, counting down.
CGACTTCGCGGAAACGAAGCAGTAGAAAAACTTGAAGCGCTTAAGGAGCATGCCAAGAACCCAATTTTGATATCCGCGCTGCGTCGAACCAACCTTGACCAACTACGACGAGAGATAAGGAGCAGGTTTGAGAAACAAACAGAAGCAACATTCATCATCACGCTTACGAACGAAACCCCAAAGTTCCTTTCATTGATCCACACAAAATCAAATGTAAAAAAAGAAAGCTACTCAGAGGGGGCCGTTGAAGTTGTGTTTGAAGGGGACCCGTCGTTTGTTGAAGGCGTGAGGAAACGTGTTGAAGCACTCAAGGGCAAGTTCTCTTTGATCGCTGCAAACAGCAGCCAATAATAGATGTGAAGATTGATTGCAGCAAATCGTAGTATTGCGTTGGGGCCACAGGTTGCACAGGGACGCAAGGCTCACAACCCACGTTGCCCTTGCAGCCCGAGCTTTAGGTGCCTCTGGATTCGTGCTGGCTGACACAGCGGATGAGAGTATCAGATCCACAGTAACGAAAGTTGAGGAGAATTGGGGGGGAAAGTTCTTTTGTGATATGGGCAAACCCTGGAGAAAAGAGGTGGAAAACTGGAAAACCAAGGGAGGCATAACGGTTCATCTTACAGCATACGGAGAGAATATTCAGAGTTGCGACGTTCTCGAGAGAATAAGAAGAACAGGTCGAGATATTCTCCTGCTGGTTGGAAGCCAAAAAGTGCCAGGAGAGTTCTTCTCCGAAGGCATTTCGGATTTTAACGTGTCGATTGGAAATCAGCCGCATTCAGAGTGCGCAGCACTTGCAATCTTTCTTGACAGGTTTTTCCAAGGCGAGGAATTGAACAAGGAATTTGAAAAGGCAAGGACAAGAATAATACCTCAAGCGAGAGGCAAGAAAATATCTGTTAAACGTGAGTTTTCAAGAAACGTTTGAACAAGAGTTTTATTGTAGCAACGCGCATTTTATGTATTAATTAAGGGAAAAAAAGCATGCTATCTACCGTTGATGACGCAACACTAATGAGAGTAGCATCAGCATTAGGCGAAGAAGACGCGGTGAAGCTAATAGAGAACTTGAAAAACGCGGAAGAAACAACTGACGACGAACTTGCCAACAAAACCGGAATACGCCTGAACTCCGTGCGCAAAATCCTTTACAAGCTCTATGACCATTCGCTTGTTAGTCTTCGGAGAACGCGTGACCCGAAGACTGGTTGGTTCATTTTTCACTGGAAGCTTCAGCCGGATCAACTTGAGGGCTTCATTCTGAGTCAGAAACGCCGGGTGCTCGAGAAGCTTAACGTGAGGCTTGAATATGAGAAGAACCATGATTTTTACTACTGTGGCACAGCCGGTTGCAAACGAGTGCCTTTTGAAGAGGCTGTTGAGCTTGTTTTCCATTGTCCTACCTGCGGCAAACCATTGGGGCACAGCGGAAACGAGAAAACTGTCGATAATCTATCCTTGAAAGTTGAGCAACTGAGGAAGGAACTCGGTGAATGAGAAGCTTCCGTCAAGGGAGCAAGCAGTACAACTTTTAATCGAAAACCGATGCTCCGCTCAAGTCGTCAAACACTGTAAAGCGGTCGCAAGACTGGCCCTAGAAACAGGTCAAGCTCTGAAGAAGAAAGGCTACAATGTAGACCTTGACCTAGTAGAAGTAGGCGCACTCCTTCATGATATTGGGCGTTCAAGAACACACT
>CAZWBY010000014.1:0-3509 GCA_964632825.1 uncultured Candidatus Bathyarchaeia archaeon | reverse complement strand
GACCTAGTAGAAGTAGGCGCACTCCTTCATGATATTGGGCGTTCAAGAACACACTCAGTAAACCATGCTGTAGTAGGTGCAGAAATAGCAAGAGCAGTGGGATTACCCGACTCTTTAATCTCAATAATAAAGACGCACGTTGGTGGCGGAATAGAAAGCACTGAAGCAGAAGAGCTGGCCTGGCCAAAGGACGATATCTATGTTCCGGTGACCCTTGAAGAGAAAATAGTGTCATACGCGGACAAGCTCATTGAAGGGTCAAGACGAGTACCAATAACGAAGACGATTGAAGAACTCAACAGGAATCTGAAGCCCGAAGCTGCTGAAAGAGTCAGAAAGATCAACGAAGAAATTACTTCCCTCGTTGGCGACAAACATGACTAAGAAGACCCTGTTTGCGAGAATAGACAGACCCAGTCAGCTGAACCAGATTGAGAGGAGCTTGAGAAGGTTTCTTGAAGGCCTAGACGCAAAAGCAGAGGTAGTCGGAGTTATTGCAGACAAATGGCCCCAGATTGAGATCTCGGGCGAAGACGAGGGAATTGTGACCAACTATATTGCTCGGGAAATCGGTTTTTGTCCAGAAAAAATTCAGGCGGTTGAGAAATATGCAGCTCTAAAGGGCTATGTCACAGGTTTAGATGAAGACAATGAAGGGCTAAGAGTGGATGTGGGCGTTTTTGAGCCTTCAGAGTTTAACGCCATTGTTCGGCTAGATCATCTGCGAGCCCAACTTGCTGACGGAAAAGCACTCGAAATCAAGAAAATTGCAGAGTCTTACGGTTTTTGCAGGGGTTTGCCGCTACAGGTGAAGGCTACTGAGATTAACCGAAAAGAAAACCGCATCAATGTGGAACTATCGACAGCGCAGGTCGTGAAGTACAAGTTGTGGATTGAATCGCTATTAGACAGACTCATTGTGATCAGCGCAACTCGTGACGAGATTCAGAAAGCGATAGACCACACTGGGCTTGTAAGAGATGTGATAAACGTAGAATCACTCGGTTTTTTTGAGCACGCTCTTACATGCAAAATTGGAACAGATGCGGTTGGAATAGTTACCATTGCTGGAAGAAGACTGAGAAACGCGCAGTTCACGGTATTCAACCCGCGTAAACTGTGGAAACCTGAAAATTGAGCCTGATCAATAGCTTGTGATTTTGCACGAACGTCCTTGTTTTTTTTCTATTAGGTCAAGTTTCGATCTTCTAGCTTCGATTTTCTAAACTAGTTATTTTTCTTAGATCATCATTGTTCTCTAAGTTAGAATCTTAGAAATTCGAAACTAAACGTTGCCTAGACAGATGATATTTGATAATCCAAAGTCCTCAGTGTGAGTTCAATTTTTGACTACCCCAAAGAAAAGGGGAAAATTGTTTTTCCCGATTTTTGAGTCTATGCACGTTTTTTGAGCAGCAGTATTGCGAGCAGTGCGACAATGACTATCAGCATAATGATTATGCCGGCAACTGCAGGCAGGAAGTACATGTCAGCAGCAGAGGGTGCTTCTTTTTCTGGTTGAGTAGGTTCTGCGGGTGCTGGGCCAACGACAAAGGATGTTTCGGCAGAGGAACCCCAGTACGATTCAGAACCGGGGAATGTTGCGATGACTGTGTAGTCGCCTTCGATGTCTGGTTTCCATGTGAACGTGAACATGCCTGATGTGTCGCTTGTAGCTGTGCCTATCGTGCGTCGGTTGTTGTTAGAGTCTATGACCTCTATCGCCACTGGTACTCCGGTTGCGTCTGTTGGTTTCGCTTTCTGCATGTAGACGTATTCCATCCATTCGCCTTGGCTGGCGTCTGAGACTGCTGGGACTCCGTTTGGAAAGCGATAAGCCTGCTCCGTCCGTTCTGTGCCTGCTGATATGTCAGTGACCGCTCCTCGAATTACTAGGCTTGATCCTAGAGCAGTGGCAGTCATTGGTGCTTCTACTGTGGTTTGGCTCGGTCCTCTCCCAACGGCATACACTCGCATGTCATAGACGTTGAGGTAAGAAATCGTGCCGTCCGCAATAGCAAAGCCTTGATCAGCGAAACCGCCGACTGCGGCCCAACTTAGCATTGTCCAAATTTCTTCTCCGGTAGTTGCATTGAGGCAGCGTACTCTTGAGCCTTTGTAAGATGGCGAGTTGGGTGAGTGTTCACCGCTGTAGATGTATATTTTTCCGTCAACAATACCGCCCGGGAAGACAGGGTATAGCCCCCATGGTGTTTCCAGACCGCTGTTGGTGTTGTTGTATTTCCAGAGGAGATTTCCAGTCTTTGAATCATAGCAGAACATTTCGCCGCCGTAGCCGCCTGTGTACATTTTGCCATAGGCAGTGAATCCGACCTGACTAACACCTCCGCTGCCAATTGTAGGATAGTAGTTGAAGTCGCGTGTGTTTCCTACTGGTCCCCACAAGAGATTGCCTGTGTCGAGATCGTAGCCAGACCATTGCTTAGTTTCCTTATCGCTCATGAAGAATACGCGGCTGTTTTCATCTATTGGACCGAATTGTCGAGTGATGTTTCCTGCCGGCGCTGGGAAGTCCTTCATCCAAATGAGGCTGCCTCGGGAGGCTGGCTTTAGGCTTAGCGTCCAGAATGTACCCTTTGTAGCAGCAACGTCTGATGCTACGCCTCCGAAGGTTGCCTGTCCGAATGTGCTTCTAACATTGGCGCTGCCGATCATTATGTCATCGCGGATTACGTACCGAATAGCTGCGTCTGAGGGTAGAGTGGGGATCGACACGTTCCAGGAATATGCGGCTCGTAGAGTGGAGTTAAGTACTGAACCCACGGGTCGGTATGATCCGCTTTGAAGTGCGTTGGCTTGCCCGTTAGTTATGACTTGGGTAACGTTCCACAAGGCCAACCATTTGCTCGCTACGTTAAGCTGGTATATGACTAGTTCTCCGTTTGGACCGCGTGCTCTTGTGCCTGAGGGGACATTTGTTATGTTGAACAGCCAGTTTCCGTCAAGTGAATCGTAAGCCAACCATGTAGTACCAGATGTTGCCCACAAGTAGCCGTTAGGTATGACACCGTGCTGGTTTGGCGAGTCGAACCATTCGAGTTGAGCGAATGATGGACTAACCGTGTAGTTTTGCCACCATATCTGTTCGCCCGTCCTTAGGTCAACGCAAACATATCCGCCACCAGCAGCGTTGTTTCCTCTTGGCAGGCTGTAGTAGAGCCTTCCATAGATGATTATTGGGTTGGAGAATCTTGATTCGTATGAAAGCCCAGTGTAGTATGTTGCACCAGCTACGCCTGTGTCACTTCCGCCAACGACTCCTCCATTGTTAAGCGGTTTTGTCCACATTATGTGTGGGCTGTTAGGTCCGGTTCCATCAGGTTGATAACGTGATACCGCAGGCATGTATGCTGCGCCAAATGGCTCCAGATAATTCGATGCTATGCTTGCCCATTCTGTGTTCTCGCCTTCTATGGGTCGGCTCCAGAACTCTGTTGGAAGCGGGTGGCTTGGAAGATACTGTATCGCCTCTTCTTGCACTGTTAGAG
>CAZWBY010000013.1:11453-23366 GCA_964632825.1 uncultured Candidatus Bathyarchaeia archaeon | reverse complement strand
TTCACGGGACGAGGGCTCCCATAAAAGATGGGTTTGATGGAGCCGGGGTGTAAGCCGGAAGACTTCGGTCGACCGGCTCAGCCTGCGGCCTCCAACCGCCTAAGGTGTCGGGCTCAGGTGGTATCTGAGCGATATTTGCGTGTAACTCTACGTGTTTGTGTGCGTTCGTAGTTGCCTGTGCATGGTTTCATAAAATATCCGAATTTTCAATTTTGGAATAACGTCCAATTCTCGGGGCAATGATCTGCCAAGTTTTCTTGTAGCTTGCCAGTTGGGGCTTTCTGACCTGATATTCTTACCAGAAGCAAGGAATGTACTGTCGTATTCGAAACCTGACACCCAGTTCTATTGCCAAATCTCCGACTTTGTGAAGGTCAATTTCAGGTGTAGTGACTGCGGTAACCTCTACACATAGACTGTCCTTGGCTCTCCTGATGAACTCCAACACAGCTGCAAATGCTCCAGGAGAAGAAGGCTTGCATACCTCGTTGTATGTTTCCTCGTCTGCCGCATTCAGACTAACGCTAACTTTGTCAACGCCAGCTTCCCTAAGCTCTTTTGCTACATCTCTGCGAGGGTTGAGAAGGTAGCCATGTCCGTTTGTGTTGACCCGTATCGAAATAGCTTTCCCGACGCGATTCCTAACCCATTTGGAAATCGCAAGCAGCAAGTCTAACTTTTCTGTGGGCTCACCGAACCCGCAAAAGACTACTTCCTTCCAAGCCCTCCTTCGCATCGCTTCCTCAAGCTCAACGACTACCTGCTCGACAGTTGGTTCCCTGTCTAGCCTGAGCGTGAAATCACCAACACCACTCTTGAAATTCCTCAAACAGAAAACACAGCGATTGGAGCATTTGTTAGTTATGTTCAGGTAGAGTTTATCCTCAAGCCAATATACTGTCCTTGGCTTTTCCTCACGAACCATGGCTCTCCAGAGCCTCGAACGTGGTTTTCAGCCACTTCCTTCTCCAAAGCCAGAGGGATGGCAAAAGTATCGATACGACAAGAATCACAAAAATCACTACAGGATTGGTGCCCCCAAATTGGGCAATCCCAAAGAACGTAGCCACCGTGTTTGGAAACGACGTGATGGTGGTGATTATTGTCAGGTACAAGGTTACCAATGTCAGTGCCCTGATTGAAAAATTGATCTTGTTGCTCACAGTCGAAAGATACGCGTTAATCGAGTCTGAAAGAATTTCCCTGTAGGTTTCGACGATGTCTATTTGCCTTGTGAGATATTCATGTGTCGAGTCAAAAAGAGACCTCGCTTTCACAGAAAGGTACACCGTCTCGCATTTCTTAAGGTTAAAAACCAAACCTCTTTCATACCATAACGTCTTGTTGAAACTCGTCAATCTTGACTTTGCCTGCAGAATCCGTCTTACCAGTGTCGGATCTGGATTCTCTACAACTTCTTCCTCCAGATGTGCTGCAAGCTCCTCGATTCGCTCCAGATGCACAAAATGATTCGCGACAATCTCATCCAAAACATAGAATGCAGCAACAGACGGGGGATCAAATTTGACCTTGTGTAACCGCTCTTTTGCCAAATTGATGATACTTTCATCTTCACTCTTTGAAACCGTCACTAGAAAGTCTTTTGAGAACGCCACAACAATTGGGCTAATCTCCTTTACTCCGAAAATCTCTCGGACTACCACGAAATTGATTACTCCGAAGTCTGGTTCCATTCTCAGATTAACAACGTTGCTTGACTCGGGCAATAGCAGAAAATCCAGTGGGATTCCCGAGACTTCAGCTGCTTTCTCTAATTCCTCTTCAGTTGGATCTACGATTTCAAGCCAAACGCCAGAGAGGTTGGTCTGCCGCAAGTCCTTTGGTTTGACTTCAAGCTGCCCGTTGTCTGCTAGGCTAATGAGTCGCAACATGTTGGTCCACGCTTTATTCATAAACCGATTCTGTGGCTTTTCAACTTGCTGGTGTAATAAGAGATGGCAGCGAATCGTTTTTGTTTTTCCAGAAACATAGATAGGATCAAGTGACATTTGTGCCTCTGATAACACGTTTCGATCCGTGGCAAAGCAGCCTTTGCACATGCCCACCAAAACTGACGCTAAACCCTTACACAGGCTGCAGCCACAACTGCGTATACTGCTACGCTACCAGTTACACGCCTCACTTCGCAAAATGCAATCCCAAGAAAGACCTTCTGAGACGGGTAGAATCCGAGGCCACAAGACTAAACGGCGAAACGGTGTCTATTTCCAATTCTTCCGATCCTTATCCGCATTATGAGGCTGAGTTGGGCCTGACGCGCGAATGCCTTCAGATACTCTCGCGTAACAATTGCAAGGTTCAGCTGGTCACAAAATCCGACCTTGTCGCAAGAGACGTGGACATACTGACCAAGATGCCTTGCGCGGTCGCAATGACAATCACAACCCAAGACGAGGAAACAGCTCGGCTAATCGAGCCAGGCGCTCCTTCACCCTCAGAACGTTTGAAAGCAATCGAGATTCTCGTCAATAAGAATATTCCAGTCTCGGTCCGAGTAGATCCCATAATCCCATACGTGAACGACAATCCTACCCAGTTGATCGCCACACTTGCCAACATAGGAATCAAGCACGTAACCTCCTCGACCTACAAGGTGAAACGTGACAACTGGCAACGTTTCTCCAAAGCAATGCCGTCAGCTGCAGAGAAAATCAAGCCTCTCTATCTTACAAAAGGGGAAAAAGTTGGGGGTTCAACCCTGCTGCCTGTTGGTCTGCGGCTAAAACTCATGGTTCAGATTCGCAGTTCGGTAATTGACAATGGTATGAAATTCGGAGTCTGCCGTGAGAATCTTGAGCAGCTGAACACCGCGTCTTGTGATGGCTCATGGCTTCTGCAGAATCAGAGGTGAAGAAAATGCAGCCGAGAATTGTGATGCTGGTAGATCTGGACTACTTTTTCGCTCAATGCGAAGAACTGAGAAACCCAATGCTCAAAAACAAACCAGTAGTGGTTGGCGTGTACTCCGGACGCACAGAAGAAAGCGGAGCAGTTAGCACTGCAAACTACATTGCGAGAAGCTACGGAGTGAAATCTGGTCTTCCCCTCTTCCTAGCGAGGAAACGCTTGGAGGGTGTCGAATCGATCTTCTTGCCCGTAGATTACGAGTACTATGAAAAAATCTCCAGTGAGATAATGCAATTGCTCAGATCTCATGCTGACTTGTTCGAGCAGGTAGGTATTGACGAGGCTTACCTGGACGTAACAGCAAAGGTCAATGGAAACTACGATACTGCGAGAGACTTTGCTCAGAGGATGAAGTCTGAGGTGACCAGCCAAACTCGGATCAGTTTTTCCGTGGGCATAGGACCTAACAAGCTAGTGGCTAAGATTGCATGCGACGTTCAAAAACCCGATGGCTTAACCGTTGTGAAACCAGCTGAAGTAACGAGCTTCCTGCAACAATTGCCCGTTGATCAACTCTTGGGAGTCGGGCGTAAGACTGCAGCGAGAATGGAAAGCCTAGGCGTGAAGACAATTGGAGATTTGGCCAAGTTTGACGTGCAAAGATTGATCGGGGCTTTTGGAAAGAACTTGGGCATTTACTTTCACAATGCGGCTAAGGGTGTTGATGATGAGCCTGTTCAAGAAACCGGTGAAGCCGAGTCAATAAGTCGAATTGCAACGTTGAAGGTAAACACCCGTGACTTAGCGCTTATTCTTGACAAGAGCAATCAACTCGCCGGTGAAATCTGCCTGGAACTCGTGGAAAGAAAATTGCGGTTCAAACAAGTTGGCATAATTGCGGTTCTGACTGATTTGACTGTTCGAAGTCGCTCGAAAACTCTGGATCAGCCATCAAAAGACCCAGAAGACATCAACCGACTTGTTCGGGAGCTGTTCGAGAAGTTCATTGCAGAATCTGATCTTGACGTGCGCAGAATAGGCGTGAAGGTGTCAGGCTTCGTGAAAGAAGAGCTTTCGCAAAAACAGTTAACAAGCTTTTTCACGAAACAGTAAAAATACGTCTTGATTGCAGCTACCATGCGTCTGAGATATTTGCTCCTATTCTAAACCGAGTAATCTGTGCTGAACTGTCTTGAGGAATCTTTATTTTTCTCTCTTCTTCAGTCTCAGTCGGGTCAGGTATTGTCTTCAAAGGGCGAAAGAGAAAGGAGATTGCCTCCAAGCCAAAAGCCAACTAAGCGTATCTTGAGATGGGGAATTGATCATCCTGGAATAACATCTGAAAATCCCCATATCAGCCTTGCAACTTTTCAGTTGAGCATTGATGGAGAAGTCGAGACTCCGGTTAATCTGAGCTGGAGCCAAGTTTTACAGCTTCCGAGCACGGTCTCAATTAGCGACTTCCACTGTGTCGAAGGCTGGAGCGTTCTAGATTGCCGGTGGGAAGGCTTCCGATTCAGAGAAATAGAGCACCTCGTTAAACCCAAGCAAACCGCCACGGCAGCAACCTTCGAATGTGCAGACAACTATGCTACTTCACTTTTCCTAACAGAACTGCGAGCAGACGATGTTCTCCTGGCGTACAAGCTAAACGGTGAACAATTGGAAGAAGGATTAGGTTTTCCTCTACGGCTAATTGTACCAAGCAAGTACGCTTACAAAAGCGCTCTCTGGGTTACTCGCATCCGCTTCACGAGGGAAAAAGAGCTGGGGTTCTGGGAGCAACGCGGCTACAGCGACACAGCAGATGTGTGGAAGAACGACCGCTTCTCCCGATAGAACTGGAACACCTAACCTGAGTTAAGGGTGGTCAGTCTTTCTTTGTTCTTGGTTTCGAACTTTCACAGAACATTTATTAAGTCTCGATACATAATAAATAGTTTGGATAAAGAGGGGACTAAAATGGCTCCCAAAACAAAAAATAACCTTGAGAAAAGCCTTCAGCCAATAATGGAAGCTCAAGAAAGAATAATCGTGTCAGCAGAGCCCAGCAAACGGAGAACTCTACTGAGAAAGGAAGAAGCCGAAAAACCTCTCTACCTCAAAAGGATCTAACAAGACTGTCTGCTCCGAATTCTCGGAAAGTCGACAATCCAATTCCAACATTCATCCCTAATCCGAAATCTTTTTTATACTTCGCCTAGACCCATTTAGAACTGGAGCGGAAAGTAGGACAATGCAGTTCACGGAAGCCAAGCTGGGACGAGTTTTTGTTCTGCGATTACATGATGACGACCATCTTCCAGATATCCTTGAATCATTTGCTTCTCAACAGAAAGTCAAAGCTGCGCTTTGTTTCCTCATCGGCGGTGCTAAGCAAGACAGTCGCGTTGTGGTTGGTCCCAACAAGGGCGATATTGCGGTGCCTGAGGCTATGATTACGCTTCTCCGAGGAGTCCATGAAATATGCGGCATAGGAACAATATTTGTTGACGAAAAAGACAAGCAAAAACTCCACATGCATGCCAGCTTCGGCAGGAATGACAATGCCATCACTGGATGTGTTCGCATGGGTGTGGATGTGTGGCGGGTAGGCGAAGTCGTCATGCTTGAACTTATTGGTGCAAGCGCTCTACGGCGCAAGGACAGAGCTACGGGATTTGAATTTCTCGAAATCGAGTGAGTATCTGTCTTCTTTCTCATGAGAAGGAGAATATCGTTATGGTTCTCGGGAAACTGCCCACCCTATGCTCGTAGGCAAATCTGCTGCTAGAATTCGCAGGAACGAGTTCCTGGTAGATTACCATCGCGGTTAGATTTGACTCGAAATACGGAAGTGTGCCTCCGTATTCGTAGAGAAACAAGTATTTGACATTCTGTTCTTGACATAGTGATGTTAGGTAGGTCACGTTAAAGTCTGGTGTAAATGAATCGACTGGGAGTTCGGGGTATTGGAATACCTTGTTTGGTCTCGGCTCGTTTGCTTGAAGGTAGAATTTCACCATATCCCTGTTGAAGAGATTGAATGCAGCCAGAACTACTACAGATTCGCTCTCGTTCATGTTCTGAATCGCGTAATCCGTTGCCTCCTCGATGGGTATGTGAATTTGATCTCTTGCTACCATCTGGTACGCATTGTAGCTGCTGTATGCGACTGAGGATACCGTAAGAATCACAAGAAGTACACTGGCAATCTTGAGAAAGTGCTTTTTGTTCATGTTCGTGTTTTCCTTCCTCCATGCTTCAGCGATTCTACCATAGCCAAAAAAGACCATATTCGCGGCGCTGATAGCTAGAACAGGAAACAATGGCGTAACGTATCGCCACTGCTTGTTAGGTATTAACGTGAAAAAAATGTAAACAACAGCGAACCATGAGAGGAGGAACTTGTCCTCGGTCTTTCTTCTGCAGGCAAACAGGCCAAGCCCGAGCAGACCTAGAATGTAGATTGGGAGGGAGATGGGGTGAACCGGGATATCACTGAAAGGCCAGGTCATCTCAATCAAATAGAAAACGGGCGCAGGAAACCGTCTGCTGTAGTCCGCTCGTTCTTCGCCGCCGACCTGCATGGCGTAGATTATTTCTCCGATGCCCGCTGTACCGCTCGTTTGATAAAGCACCAGCAACCAAGGGACGACTATAGCCACAGCGATTATCGGCACGAGTAAGAATTTGGTAAATTTCACACGCAACTTGTCTCTAAACAATATAGGAGTGCAGACAATCAAGACGACTCCTGCTACAACAATCTGATATTTGGCTAGAAACCCTATCCCTATGGACAAGCAACCCAAAAGCAAGGCTTTGTCTTTTTGAGTTTTGATCCAGGTGAGGAAAAAAAGCATGGACAGAGAAAAGAAGAACACGAGGATGGTTTCTAACATGGCTGCTCTCGACGCCCAAACCAAACCCGGCATTGTTCCCAGTGTTATGCTTGACAGCAAGGCGATTTTCGGTCCGTAATGTCTGTTGGCAAGCTCGAACACAACCCAGACTGAAAGCAGTAGAAAGGTCACTGCTGCCAGTCGCCCCGAAACAACGGATATTCCGAACAGTTTGTAGTAGGCTGTGGTTACTAAGTCGTAGAGAGGAGGATAGTATCCGTAGGTCGTGAGGTATTCCTGTGTTTGTCCTCGTGCGAGGAGCAGTCCCCCGTACAAGTGAGGCATTTCATCCCATTGGATCCACATGTAGCCAAGGTTGAGCAGCAGGAGTGAAGCAAAAATGACTGTGAAAACCAAGAGTATTAGTCGCCATTTGCCAAATCTGTTGATTAGTCTTGAGAGGAAACCGTGGCGGCTTGCGTCTGCGAATTCGTGCACTGCAGTGCGGGCTTTACACGGTAATCTTATGGCAGTTTCCCTTCTTCCTAGCGGGAGAAGCATTAATTGGAACTTCTAAAAAAGCGTTTGTCAAAACGGGTTTAGTTGCGGTTTAGGCAGATTCTGCAAAAGCGATTTATGAAGGAAGCATTGCTTTTGACTATGGGAAAGGTCAGTTACGTTGAACACTTCAGGGCAGAAGAAGGAGATTTCGATTCTTTTGCCCGTCCACAACGAGGCGTTACAGATTGAACAGTGCATTCAAGAGGTTGGGGCTGCAGTAAGCTGTTTGTCCGATTCATACGAAATAATTGTTTCAGAGGATGGAAGCACTGATGGCACCGATGCAATAGTCTCGACATTATTGTTGACTGATCCCAATCTCAGTCTTCTCCATTCTAATGCTCGCTTGGGCAAAGGAAAGGCCATCAAGAAAGCACTCGAGAGAGCTAGGGGAGACATTGTTGTCTTCATGGACGCTGACTTAGCCACGAGCTTAGACTATTTGCCCAAGGTGCTTCAGTCGGTTCGAGAGCGAGATGGTTTGGCCATTGCCTCTCGGCATGTAGAGGGTTCCGTGGTGCGGAGGCGTGCATCCCGGACTTTTTTCAGCCTAGCGTACAACGTTATTGTGCGTTTGCTTTTCCTTGACGGCATCCGTGATCACCAGTGCGGGTTCAAAGCCATGAGTCGAAAAGCATCCAGGGCAGTTTTGGACACGAAGTCTAACGGTTTCTTCTTCGACACTGAGATGATTTTGCGTTGCAAGAAACAAGGTTTTTCGATAGTGGAAATAGGGGTAGAGTGGGCTGAGACCCGCGGAAAAGGCGGGTCCAAAGTCAAGCTATTTCGCGATGCAAAGCGGATTGGATCGGATTTGCTGGCGTTTAGACTCAGTCCATAACAGAGTCTTGTCCGAGTCTGGAAACCTGTCATGTATTGCTCTTAGTTCATGGTTTTTCCGAAATATGGCGTATGACACTGACGATGAACTGTCCGTGTTCTGTCTTTATCAAGCTGTGTCGTACTGCAACTCGAATTATGGCTTTGTTTTTTGTGACATGGAACGTTTCCAGATCCATTTGTCCCTTTTCAATTGTCTCTCTTAACCGAGATTCAGCCAGATGCGTATCGCGGGGTCGAAACAGTTGGCGCAGGTTCATGTTAAGCAGTTCACCATGGTCATAGCCGTAAGTCTTCGATGCTGCCTTATTCGCGTACACAACATCTCCCTTCGAATTAACGAGGAATATGGCCTCCTTCGCTTTGTCTAAGATCGCTGCCCTAAGCCTCATTCCTTCTTCGGTCTTGCGTCGTTCCTCTTTTTCTTCCATCAGTTTCTTGTTCGTCTGGGCACACTCGGCTGTACGTTCAGCTATCACTTGCTCCAATCGCTGGCGGTACATGCCTAGCTCTCTTTCAATTTCCTTGCGTTCAGTTATGTCCATTGAAAGAACCAGAACGCCCTCGTGTGTGGGCTCGATCCGGAGTTCAAACCATCCTTTTAACCCATCGGGGAACATGAATTCATTTTCCATTTGGTACGGAACGCGTTCTATCATGCATTTCTTCAGGTGACTAAACATTTCAGTCTTCTCGATGCCTGGGTACATCTCCATCATTGTACGACCAATCAGTTTTTCTCTGGATTGACGACCTTGTTCTGCTGCTGCTTCGTTGACATACACATATCGCCAGCCACAGTCAATGACCTGGTAGCCTTCAATCATGCTCTCAACGGTGTTACGAAATCGTTTTTCGTTTTCTTTGAGCGCTTCTTCTGCGATTCTGCGCTCGGTTATGTCAGCCCCTGAGCTAAATGTGCCAACGATGTTGTTTTTTGTGTCTTTCATTAGAATGTTGTGCCACGATATGATTCGTTCTGAACCTTTTTGTGTCAAAATTGGGTTTTCATGGTGCTTGAGGGGAATTTCTCCTTTCAGCATTCTGTGGAAATTGACTCTGCTTGTTTCTCTAATTCTTTTTGGAATGAAGTTGTTGAACCAGTTTTTGCCAATGATTTCGTTCTTACGGTATCCGAGGATTTGGGCGCCTTTCTTGTTTATTTGGGTGACATTTTCTTCATTGTTAATCGTCACTATTATGGAATCTGGCATGTCAAAATACAGTTGAGCCAAATTCATTTTGGGTGGCACGATACCCCTTCTCTGATTTGAACTAGTGCCTATTTAATGGTTGCTACTTGCAGCTATCGCGGCGGGTTTATACATTCTTTCGGTGTATTCTTTCATCATTCTGCAGGCATTGTAGACGGGGCTTATTGTTCTAATTGCCTCTTTGGCAATCTTTATCCATTGATGCGGTATATTTTTGCGGTCACGTTCATAATACAGCGGGACGATCCTATTTTCGAGCAAATGATAGAGCGCTTCGGAGTCATTTCTGTCCTCCTCTGCTGCGTCTCCTCCTTGGAAACCGTCGATTGCCCAGCCGTTGTATCCGTTGTATGCTTCATCCCACCATCCGTCACGAACGCTTAGATTGATTACTCCGTTCATCGAAGCTTTCATGCCGCTCGTCCCGCAAGCTTCTTGCAGTCTCCTTGGATTGTTGAGCCACACGTCAGCTCCACGAACTAGTTCCCTCCCAAGGCTCATGTCGTAGTCCTCGAGAAAGGCAATCCTCCCCTGGAAGCCACGATCCATTACTGACTGATACGCGTATTTCAGAAGTTGCTTTGATCCGTAATCCGCAGGGTGTGACTTGCCTGCAAATATTATCTGCACCGGTTGCAGCGGGTTGGTGACTATCTTCTTGAGTCTTTCCAGATTGGACAGGATAAGATAGGGTCGTTTGTATTCAGCGAATCGCCGGCTGAACACCACAGTCAACGCATAAGGATCAAGCAGGGAACCCATAGCGATGACTTGTTGAGTTGTTACTGTGCCTTCCATCCAGCGTTTTTGTGCTCTGTCTTGAATTGCCAAGAGCAGTCTGTTTTTCATTTCCATCCGGAGCTGCCAGAATTCTTCGTCGGGGACTTTGACCACGCAATTCCAGAATTCGCTATCGGTTTGCATTTGCTTCCATTCTTTCCATAGTTGTCTTTCGCAGAGTTCTGCGATTTCTGGGGCTTGCCAAGTGGGCAGGTGAACGCCGTTAGTCACATATGAGATTGGCGTTTCTCCTTCCTTTGCTGACCAAATTCTTCGCCACATCTTCCTGGCCACCCCTCCGTGAAGTCTGCTAACCGCGTTCGACTGGCTGGAAAGTCGCAGCGCAAAGGCTGTTAGACTGAACTTGTTTGTTTCCAAACCGTCGTAGTGTCCTAGCTCTAGTAGGGCATCTCTGTCGATTTCTGCAGACTCCCAGTAGCTGTGCAAGTAGCGATCCATTAGTTGATGAGAGAACGTATGTTGTCCCGCTTGGACTGGTGTGTGAGTGGTGAAAATTGTGCTCTTGCGAACCTTTTCAATTGCTGACTCTAGAGATAATCCTTTTTTGCGTTCTTCTCGAAGACGCTCCAATATCATGAATGCTGTGTGATCTTCGTTTGCATGCCACACGGTCGGGTTTATTCGAAGTCCGCGCAGTGTTCTGACTCCCCCTATTCCAAGTGTAATCAGCTGACAGATTCGTTCTTCAAGGTCAGCTGTGTATAAGCGTGCTGAGAGCATCCGATCTTTTGCGTTGTTTTCAGCCACATTTGTATCCAACAAGTAAAGGTTGACTCGTCCGACGTGAACCTGCCAGATTTGAACGTAAAGTTGGCGGTCGGCGAGTTGAACAGGAATCAATGGACCACATGCTTCGGGCCAAACGCAGGGCGAAATCGGCGCTTCGCTGAAATCGAGTTGAGTATAGACTTCTTGCTGTTCTCCTTCAGCGGATATGTGTTGATGGAAATATCCTTGAGGATACATGAAGCCCATTCCCACCAGAGGCAGTCCTAAATCAGAGGATTCCTTGCAGATGTCCCCGGCTAGGATTCCTAATCCTCCGGCGTATATTGGAAGGGATTCGTGTAATGCGTATTCGGCTGAGAAGTATGCGATTGTTCCTTCGATTTTTTCTGGTTGTTGGTTGCACCAAGTGCTTTTACTTGCCATGTAATCGTCGAACTTTTGCATTGCAGAGTCGTAGAGTTCTAGAAATGCAGGGTCTGCTGCCGCGGCTTCAATTCTCTCGCGTTTGATTTCGCGGAGCTGCTTCACTGGGTTTTGACCGCTGCTTCTCCACAATTCGTAGTCAAGTGAGCGAAAGACTTGCCGTCCGTCTTTGTCCCAGCTCCACCATAAGTTTTTGGATAACTCGTTTAGTCTCTCTATGCGTTTAGGAAGTGCTGGTTGTGGACTTTGTTCGACGCTCATGCAATCTGCCTGATGGCTATTGCCAAATCCAATATGTTATTTATAGTTTAGTCCGCATCAACATGCAACAGCTTGCCCAGGTTGCTGCCAGTGCTGAGGTTTACGTCTTTTCTGAAGAGTACGCAAGGACAACAGAAGCCAAGATCATACCCAAAAACACCGCCCCAATTATTGATAGCGGAATCCTGAAAAAAGATTCTGAATGTAACACGTTTGTTGTTGGCAAACCCGCCAAATACGCCGCTAGGAAGATACCCACGAAAACGGTCCCTACGCCTTGGAGTGTAAACAAGAACCTATCTGTTCTTTTGTTGTCGAGTTTCAATTTGGTGACCTTGCGCCTATGACTGGAGTAAGATTATGGGTGTTTTGTATTTAAGACTAGTCGCTAT
>CAZWBY010000013.1:5125-11353 GCA_964632825.1 uncultured Candidatus Bathyarchaeia archaeon | reverse complement strand
GCACCATGATTCTCGTCGAAGACATCTCTGCGACCATAGGCTTAGTTTTTAGGTTTGCAGGAAGCATCATAGCCCTTGTGGCTGTGGCAGTTTATTTAGTTAAGAAAGGTCTCGCCAAATCAACCGCCTACAAAGCGATACGGGCAGTTTTGGTTTTTGAGGGTATTTATTGGCTCGGTTTAATTGCTACGACAGGTTATAGCGTTCTAATGTTTGGGAGATTTCTCTTTTCAGGGGCTGGTCTATCTATGGTTCTAGACTCACTGTTTTTTAGTGCAATCGCAACAACAATTGAAGGCATTGTTCTTCCGATTGTGCTGTTTGTTTTAGCCTTCAAGTTGGCACCCAACAAGCCCCTTAGAGGGGCAATAAAGTGGGCAACGACTAGCGGCCTGATTTTGATTGTGGTGTTCTGGCTGGTTTATACAGGCATTTGGGTTTCAGTTATTCAAAGTAAAGGTGTAGAATATCTTTGGGTAACAGTCGAAAACGGTATAGCAGAATCTCATCCCGAGCATTTAGTGAGTTTTGCTACGACGGCAGTTGGTTTGCTGGCATTAGCAATCTATGCAGGCTACTTCATTAAGAAATCCGTTAAAACAGAAATTTTGAGTGACATCAAATTAAGCATGGCGGGAGCCATAATCTTGGCTCTCGGCACATACTTCCTTTGGAACTACTTCAGTTGGGTCGTGTTTGCAGGCGATACATGGAACGATTGGTACGCTTGGTTCCTAGGTCACAACATGGACCTCTGGCTTCTATCCCTGCCGCTGGTGAGCTTGCCCTTGCTCCTCAAGAAAGAAAACTCGTGACCATGTCCATGCCTTTTGGTTATGCCTAAGCAGGGTTCTGCCCCTTTAATCCATTTGTTCCTCGCCATTTCTCCAAAATATGGATTTTGAATTCAGATTTGAGGGTCGTAAGTTAGTTAAGTATATTTGGTGTTTAGCTGTCTTTCACAGGAGAAATATATGAACTATCAGACAAGCGCTAAGAAAAGGAAGGACCTAAAGGTCAAGATGGCGAAGGTTTTCAACGAGAAGATTCAGATGCTTTCCCCTGATCTGCAGGAAGTGCTACTCGATGACATCGTTACTGCCTTTGAGAGTCGAATTACCGTGCTAAACAGGGCAAACATTAGCCTGCATTGCATAAATGAAGTAACAGAGGATGTTGAGCTTGAGACGATCCAAACTTGAAATGTACGTTGACATCCTTTCAGTGTTGGCTCAACGAGGACCCTTGAAGCTAACGCACATCATGTATAAAGCTAACGTAAATTGCTCTGCTCTTAGCGAATACTTGGATTTCCTTTTAAAACAAGGGCTGGTTGAAGAGCGAAACGTCAAGAAGAACCGAATCGTTTACGCTGTCACCCAACGCGGCTTGACCGTAATAAAGAGCTTTAGGGAACTAAAGCAGGCACTGCCAATCGCTGAAGAAGACCAACGACGCTTGCCGCCACTGTTCTAAGGCTGACTATCGTCCCAACCTGCTTTTCTCTTTTCTATTCTTTGGTAATTTGCTATCTTACTATTTTGAACTAATGTTCAATTGTTCTGAAATCAGCTAAGATTTGTCCAATCTTCCCTAGGTTGGATTCTGAATAACTGTTTTATAGCACAGTGTCGTTTTGGAAGTATCTTGATTGCATAAGGAGCAACCGAACTTTCGATGGAACATAGAGCATTTCGTCTATTGGTTTTTCTTGCGGTTCTATCTTTAGGCTTGAACTTTGTTCCAAACGTCTTGAGTCAACCTGAAAAAGTGAAGATTATCAGTCACAATTGGTACGTTGACTCGATAGGTTATCTTGTCGTTGTTGGTGAGGTTCAGAATGTGGGGTCCGAAACCATTGACTCAGTTATTTTAAGCGGAGCGGTCTACACCACGGATGGAACGCTCCAGTCAGAATCCTATGCCCAAGCTGTCGTGAAGTATTTGGTTCCCCAACAGAAAGCGCCATTCTACATGGAGTTTGCCTCTGACGATTTGAGCTGGCTTTCGCTCGGTCTCGACCGCATTGATTTCGTGATCAATCAAGCAAATGCGACCACTAACTATCAGTACCCATACCTCACGGTCAAAGATAGCTCGTCATTTATATCCGCTGAAGGTGAATATTGGGCTATCGGAACGGTTCAGAATATTGGCAATCAAGCCACCCAAAATATTCGGTTGGTCGGAACATTCTACAATGCGTCAGGCAGTATAGTCGCAATGGGATGGAGCGAGATTCTTTCTCCTGCTTCTCTGGGACCTTCTGGTACCGCGTCATTCAAGGTTGGCGCATTTGACATGAATCAGACAATTGTGCCTTCAAGTTATAAAATCTCAAGCTATTCTCTTCTTATTCAAGCTGAGGAACCCATTCTATCGGGAACTGCACCTTCGCTGCCTCCCTCTTCAGATCCAACAAACTCTTCGTCAACATCGGATCCTTCAGATTCAAATAATCTTGTTTCTTTTTCTCCTCAATTCCTTATTGTTGTGGTATTTGTTGTGGTTATTCTCGGAGCTGTTGGAACTACACTCTTGTTGAGGAAACACAAGTCAGCGTATGGAAAAAGGCCCAAGTCCAAGTCTTCCCGAAAAAAGAAGTAATGGAATCAACCTTCAATTCGTTGTTGTCAAAACTATTGGATTGACCGCTAGTCTATATTGGCTATTTTCGGTTTTATGTCACCTTGGATGCCCAGCTTCTTTGCCTCCTTCACTTGGAGCATGCAATCGACGTGGTATGCTTCATTGAACTTCTTGTAATCTGCACTTTGTAGAAATGCGCCGTCGATGGAGACTGGTGAGTCTGCGGCGAAAATGCCGATGTCCTCCATGGTGATGTCTCCAGGATTTGGTCGGCAGTCACAGTATTCTGTTATGTTTTTGGCGAAGCTTATGTATGAGACTTTGTTTGGCTTGAAAGTTGATAAGACGCCATAGGCTGCTGAAGCGAGCGCTCTCAGTATGTTGCTCTGGTTCACGAGTCTGATGGCGCCTTGCGGGCAACTGTTTGAGCAGAATGGGCAGCGATTGCATTCTGGCGAAGTGTTTCTTGCTTTGTCGCCAATAATTTCTGGGAGGTGCCTTTCGCAGACTTCTCGGCATTTTCCGCAACCGACGCATTTTGACTCGTCAATTTCAAGGTCAACCGTTCTATGCTGCCTTAATTTTCCTGCTTGTGAAGCACAGCCCATGCCTAGGTTTTTTATGGCGCCTCCGAAGCCAGTCAGCTCATGACCTTTGTTGTGCGTTACAACTATCATCGCGTCTGCTTCGACTATGGCGCCGCACACTTCAACTTGCCCCAATATACCTTCCGTCTTGACTGTCTTGTAGTTCTCTCCCCGCAATCCATCTGCGACAATGAATGGCGACATCCCAAATCCATTCGTTTGCGCTGTGAGCATGTGGTCGTATGCGTTGTTGCGTTGTGCGTTGTAGTATGTGTTGGAATCTGTTAGGAAAGGCTTGCCGCCTGCCTCTTTGACTCTCCTTGCTATGTCATGGATAAAGAAAGGCTGTACATAATACGGGTTGCCGAGCTCTCCCACATGCAGTTTGATAGCCACTAGATCGTCCTTTCTAATGCAGTCAAAGGTTCCTGCCTCGTTGTAGAGTCTTTGCGCTTCCTTCATCAAGTTGCGTTGTGTATTCCACGGAGTGAAGAAAACCGTCATGATTTGTCGTCACCTTTCTTTTGACTATGGGTAACAATCGACGGTGGCGGATATTAAAGAATTGTCTTCAACGAACAGGCTGTTTCTTTTGCAGCTTGCATTTTTCTAGATTATGCACACTCAACCGCTAGAGTCAATGCATGCAAAGCTGTTTCCTCTTTTTTGTTTTTCATTATCTAGATGTAGCTTTAAGTTTTCTTGGTACATTCTGATGGCTCAATGATTGATTGGCTTGGAATTGTGTTTGATCGCAGTTGCGATATGAATCGCTAAAAGCTTAAAAGCTCATCGAGCTTGAGTAGATAAATGGAGATTGAGCAACATGGACCTTATGTCAATTTTGATACAGATCATTGTAGGCGTGATAGTGCTGGCTCCTTTGCTGTGGATCGCTGGAAGGTTACTCGCGGGCAAAGACAAGGCGAAGTTTACTGATGCTATCTGGATAGTTGTTCTTGGCGTTGTGATAGGCGCTGTCGTGGGCGCTTTCGTGGGCGGTCTGATTGCGGCAGTAATTATGTTTGTTGTTTGGCTAGCCTTGATCAAACACTTCTTTGACTGCGGATGGCTGAAAGCGTTCTTAATAGCTGTTGTTGCTGTGATTATCTTCGTGGTCATACTTGCGATACTGGCTGTTATTGGCATTGGAATATTGGCACTCTGGTTTTAGCCTCAGTGCTTTTCCCTCAGTACTCCCTTTTTCTCTCTTATCGATTATAGAGTCAAAAATCTGCTGATTGGACTTCTCGATTTGGCTCCAACTAGCTTGATCGAACAACGCCTGAATCACAAACACATACTCTCGCCGAGAATATGCCGTGAGAAAGAATAACAAAGGCTACCGTTAACATTTACCTTTCACAGGGCAAGTATACCATGTCCATATTTCGTCAGCCACTTTCTCGGAATACCCCGAATCCAGTAGCTCAGTTTTGAATGTGTGCTCGGATTTCCTACCCATGTTAGACCCAAGTTTACCTTGCCCTTCTGCGAAATGATAATAAACTTTTTGGATTTCGGATCTTACTTGTAGATTTGAACAATACAAATACAACTCAGCGCGAAAGGTGGGCTTGCTGAGACGCTTCAACGGAGCTATTCAGTGAACAGGTGCGCGTTTTGGCGAAATGCGTTCTCCTACCACATCTCAGAATCTACTTAGTAGCTTCTGCAACGGTCTCTGCGAAACATCTAGCGCCATCGAGGCTTGGTAGGTCTCCGAAAAACAACATGAAATACGTTGCACCCAATCCAGCGTATTGGCGAATTCTGTCTATGCATTCTTCGGGCGTACATGCGAGGTTGTATTTCCTGAAGTCCTCGAGCGACATGCTTTTCAGCTTCCCAAGTGCAATCTTCTCGTTTAGTTCAGTGCGATTTCTTGCAATGAATATTTGACCGCTTGGCCAGGCTGACTTTTCGATTTCCTGTGGATATCTACCTATGGCTCTGCGGTGGCTTTCCAAAACAGCGAGTTTGTGCTTGTATTGTTGAACCGGTAGGTATGCCCAGTCGAATCTGTCAGCATGTTGCGCTGTCACTCTTAATGTATATTTTTCTCCGCTTCCTCCGATTGTTATCGGTGGATGGGGTTTTTGCAGTGGTTTGGGCTCGCAGAAAGCTTCCTCTATTTCGTAGTGTTTTCCTCTGTACGTCGTTTTCTCTTGGGTCCACATCAACTTAATAATTTCTACGGCTTCTCTCATGCGGTCTATTCTAAGATTTGGCTTGGGAAAAGGCATTCCGTAGGCTGTGTGCTCTTCTTCTTGAACACCGGCTCCTATGCCGAACTCAAGCCTGCCGCCAGAAACTACGTCAAAGGTTGCAGCCATCTTGGCTAGCAAGGCTGGGTTCCTGAAGGCGTTTGAGAGCACCATCGTTCCCAACCTTATCTTACTCGTAACAGCTGAGAGTGCGGAGAGAGTCGTCCAGGTTTCAAGAATAGGTTGCATGCCAAACATCAGGTGGTCATCTAGCCAAACCGCGTCATATCCGAGCTTTTCGCATTCCAGAACTATCTCCTTAACACATTCGAAACTTGGGCGTTTTTCCTCTTCGCTTCTGAGAGCATAGAAGGGAAGAAAGACCCCGAATTTTGCCTTGCTCACGTTTGTGTCCTCAGTTTTTCAGTTTCCCGGTACTTACGGGAACGGTTCAGATAGACAACTATAATTGCAATTGCAACGATTGCTATTCCAACTAAGCCAGTTGCCAACGGGAATTCTGTACTTTCCTGTTTCTGAACGTAGATTTCCCAATCGTATGGCGTGAACTCGTTGGTGTATTCTTTTTTCTCGGCATGCCCTGCCCTGAAGAGGGCTTCGTTCGTGTTGAGATAGTGTGTGGAGTTATGTTCGATGTAGGTGACGCAGACTACTCTGTTTCCTCTGCCATAGTCATCCCAGATGTAGAGGTCGTCGCTGTCAAGGTAGACGGCTTCCCCGTAGACCAGATTCTTCAGGTATTCTTTTGCCTCAGCGTATCCTGCTTCGTCTCTTTCAGGAGCATCAACATCTGCCAGCCTAATTCGATATTGAGTCCCATTCTC
>CAZWBY010000013.1:0-5025 GCA_964632825.1 uncultured Candidatus Bathyarchaeia archaeon | reverse complement strand
TCATGACCGCTTCTTGCTGCTAAATAATTCAACTAAACGGAGCTTTTTCTCAATCAGAGACTTGTATAGAACTGCCTTGATTCGTCAAAACGTTTATTTTAGCCAGTAAATCCCTTTTCGTGATTACCATGAATATTCTTGAAGTCCAGGACTTGACCGTTAGGGTTGAAGGCAAAACCATACTAGAAAATGTAAGTTTTAGCTTGAGGAAGGGGCAGAGCCACATTCTATTTGGACCAAACGGTTCCGGGAAGACAACCCTCATAAGCGCCATTATGGGTCTACCGTCGTACGAAATAACTTCTGGAAAGCTGTTCTTCGATGGAAAGGACATCACGAACGCAAGTGTGGACGAAAGAGCGAAACTAGGCATGGTCGTCAGTTTCCAAAACCCTCCAGAAATAACTGGGGTAAAACTGTCTGACCTGCTGAAGCTGTGCATAGGAAAGCCATCTGAAGAGGATTTTAACGCTGAAGAAAAGGAGCTCATAGAGACTTTCAAGCTAACCAGCTTTCTGAACCGAGATCTCAATGTGGGTTTCTCAGGGGGCGAAAGAAAACGCTCCGAAATCCTCCAGCTCATGTTCCTCAGACCTAAACTTCTTTTGCTGGACGAACCAGACTCAGGGGTAGACGTCGTGAGCTTGAAGCTAATTGCCACGGCGATTCAACGTTACGTGGAGAAGAGTGGCAGTTCAGCATTAATCATCACCCACAAAGGAGACATACTCGAATACATCAAGGCAAAATATGGATGTATCCTTCTCAGCGGTCAATTCCACTGCTACACTCAGCCAATGAGCATTTACGAGGACATCAAGAAAGTCGGCTACGAATCATGTGTGGCTTGTAGGACAAGAACAACCGGAGGATGGAAAAATGACCAGCCAAAATGAACTGACAAAGATCCCTCACCAGATCCTTGAGGAGGCACAGAAAGC
This sequence comes from uncultured Candidatus Bathyarchaeia archaeon, assembly GCA_964632825.1. Classification (GTDB taxonomy): domain Archaea; phylum Thermoproteota; class Bathyarchaeia; order Bathyarchaeales; family Bathycorpusculaceae; genus UBA11855. The sequence goes on along the minus strand of CAZWBY010000013.1, from coordinate 4,084 downwards.
TGGCATCGAATCCAGCTCAGAGAATAGGGCAGGCGCCTTCTTCCACCTAGACCAAAACACAGTTCAAGCTAAGGTGAACGAGGCTTACGAAGGAAAAATCGAACTCATGGACGTTAAGTCCGCATTGGAGAAATACGCCTGGGTAAGGGAGTACATGTGGAAACTCGTCGACAAAAACAAAGATGAGTTCACGAAGAAAGTAGCTGAAAACTACAGCGGAGGCTACTTCATCCGTATACTGCCTGGGGCAGAAGTGGCTTTTCCCCTTCAGTCTTGCCTAATGATAACTAAGAAGAATCTTGAACAACGCATCCACAACATTATAATCGCTGAAGAAAACTCCAACGCCCACATAATCACTAGTTGCCTTCAACACTCAACGGCTGAAGACGCGTCACACCTTGGCATATCTGAAATATACGTCAAGAAAGGCGCTATGCTGAACTTCACCATGATTCACCAGTGGAGTGAAAAAACGCTAGTGCGTCCCAGAAGCGCAGCTGAAATAGGGGAAAAAGCGACATTTGTATCAAACTACGTGTGCATGCGACCAGTCAGGGACGTGCAGATGTATCCCGCGGCATACTGCAACGGAGACGACTCACGAGTGAGCTTCAACAGCATTCTCTATGGGCACCAGAATTCACTAATGGATATAGGCTCGAAGGCGGTTCTGACGGGAAAAGGCAGCAAAGCCGAAATGATAAGCCGCGCGGTTGCAAGAGAGGGCTCAAGAATAATCATTAGAGGCTTAGTGGATGGCAATAGTTCCGAATGCAAGGGGCACATAGAATGCCGAGGACTACTAATGGATGACAAATCTCTAATGCAATCCATACCTGAACTAATAGCAAGGAGGAAAGGTGTAGAAATCACGCATGAGGCTGCAGTTGGCAAGGTCTCCGAGAAAGAAATAACTTATCTTCAGACAAGAAAGCTATCTCGCGATCAGGCAATCTCGCTAATCATTCGTGGATTCATGGATGTAAGCATACTTGGATTACCTGATGCTCTAAATGCTGAAATCAAGAAGATTGTCGAAACATCAACTGAAAGTACTTGAAGCCATTGCAGTATGAGGCAGCCAATATTCAACAAAAGCAATAGCTGTCGGAAAACACTTCGTAATTCGTCTCATCCCCAACCTTTCTGGTATACTGGATCTCTATCATTGGCACCAAAATTCTTAAGCTATGCTTCTGTTCCATGGTGAAGCCATGATAATCCCGATAATCGTCCTCGCCATGGTCTTCGTACTAATAGCGACGCGACGAATAGGGAACATCAAACTGCAGATCTGGCAGATTATGCTTTTCGGTGCCATCGCAGTCTTGGTAACGGGCCAGATTTCCCCACTTGACGCATTGAATTCCATCAACTTTGATGTGATTCTTTTTCTCCTTGGCATGTTCATTGTCGGCGAGGCACTTGTTGAAAGCGGCTACTTATCTCACGTGGCATACAAGCTTTTCAGGAGAGTCAAAACAACAGATCAGCTACTCTTAGCAGTCTTGTTCAGCATGGGCATGGCTTCAGCGTTTCTGATGAATGATACTCTGGCAATAATCGGCGTTCCGGTAGTAATGCTTCTCGCGAGACAATGCAGAGCTCCTCCGCGACTTCTGCTCCTAACCTTGGCCTTCGCTGTGACCATAGGAAGCGTAATGAGCCCAATCGGAAACCCGCAAAACCTGCTCATTGCCCTCAACGGAAACGTAGCCAGCCCCTTCGTCACTTTCTTCAGGTACTTGTTCCTGCCAACTATTCTAAATCTCTTCCTGACATTTCTGATCCTGAGGGTTTTCTACAAAAAAGACCTGCAAGAATGCGTCGTAACTCACGCTGAAGAACCAATCAAAGATCAAAAACTAGCATTCCTGTCAAAACTCTCCCTCATAATAGTAGGCATACTGATAACTGCCAAGATTACGACTGTCATGCTAAACATCAAGATAGATTTCAGATTGACCTACATCGCACTAATACCAGCACTGCTAATAGTCGCGTTTAGCCGACGAAGAATTGAATTGGTCAAGAAAATAGACTGGCGAACCTTGGTCTTTTTCACAGCTATGTTCATCCTAATGGAAAGCGTATGGGAATCAGGATTCATCCAATCAGCAATAACGGGACTCAATCTAAGCATTACTTCAATCCCCGTCGTCTTGCTTGTGAGCACACTTTTGAGCCAAGTGGTTTCGAACGTTCCCTTGGTTGCTCTCTACTTGCCGATGCTGACCAGTGCAGGCGCGTCAACAACCGCGCTTATGGCTCTAGCTGCTGGGAGCACGATAGCAGGCAACCTCTTCATTCTCGGAGCGGCAAGCAACGTGATAATAATTCAGAATGCCGAAAAGAAATTCGGAGAAACGATAAGGTTCGTTGACTTCGCAAAGATCGGCACCATAGTGACTGCAGTGAATCTGCTCGTGTATTGGCTCTTTCTTTCTATCGCCTGATGCAGACAACCGCTATGCGGTTTAGAATTGTTTAATGCGTGTTATAGGTGACATTGTTACTGTGGCGCGTGCTATCAGCTAACCCGTAGGAATTAAAAAAAGAGGGGGAGATTTCCACAGGCTTCTTGCAGTTGTCGGATGGCTATTTAACGGTCAATATGATGTTGTTGGTGTCTGTCACTTGACCTACTGAATCGGTGACTTTGCAGAAGAGGGTGTAAGTTCCGGCCGTGTTCTTTGTCACTGCCAACACTGACGACGTCTGCCCCGCAATCGCTGTTGATCCCTCATACCATTGATACGTATGCGTTCCAGTTCCGCCGATTGACTGGACAAAGAAGTACCAGGTCCATCCCTTCAACACCGTTACATCGCTGAAAGCTCTGGCTTGCGGCGCCGGGCTAAGTTGTGTCATTCCGGCAGCATTCAGAGCCCAGCTGCTCGGGACGTCTTGCTGAGACGTTGGGGGATATGCTATCACGCCTGCAGAGGGGTTACTGGCGTCATACACTGCGACTCTGATTGCGTTGTTCATTCCAAGCCCGTTCGTCATCTTATTTATTCTGAATTCAGTGATCCAATGTGGGTTTGTGCCAAGCTTGGACACATTTAGTGACTGCGCCACTGTGGTGTCGTTTATATTAGATGCAAGGGCCCAGCCTGTTCCAGTTCCTATGTACATATTTACTGTTGCGTTGTTGTGCCCTACGATGTCTATCCTAATATCTGAGGCATTAGGAGCGGCTCCACCGACTGCGGTGCTGTCATAGCATATTTGAACGTAGTCGCCTGCATCGTTCGTGTTGTCACCAAAAACCTCGACAAGATACTGGTCAAAGATTTTGAAACCCCCAGTCGTAACCATCACCCATTTGTTTCGGAAAACAAAACTTGCAGTGTTCATCGCCAAGGGTTTTGCAGCGTCGTCCCATTCAGTGCTAGTAGTCCAGTATCCATCAAAAGTCGAAGTACCTTTCCCCTGGTAGATAGTAGTTGGGTATGCTGGATTGACAGCCGTAACCATTCCCGCGCCAAGCAGCAGCAGACTGCACAGCAATAGTGCGCATAAGGCAATTGCGAATGTTTTTTTCATTGTTTACTCTTCGCCTTCTCCTTTTTTTTAGGCTGATTAGTTATGTGTTTCTAGGTCTTAAGTGCTTTTCGCTATCACACAATTAGCGATTCAGCGCAGTCTTGTCAAGTCTGATAGAGTTCCACACTTTGTATTCTTGCTAGCGAGGCTCGCACCAAACTAAACCGCACGCACAATGCTTCAAATGCTCGTCAATGATGAAAAATCAACATCAGACAAAACCCAATTCTTAACAGCGCAAAGCCTAACTCAATAACCACCTTTGATGCAAGTATGCCATTAGCAAAGTCAGTTTGTACTTATTTCTGCCCTTGAGCGATAAGATGTAGTTTTCGGTTTCGAATGTGCTATCTGAGTTTGTGTGGGCGTTGAGTCTTTTGATTTTCTTTGCGTAACCCTTCTGGCTTGTCGGGCCTAGCTTTCTTAGTTCCCGGAGTGTTTTGACGATTTTCTCTTCGGAAACAGAGGAGAGCTTCAAAGTAGCCCGGGAGAGATTCGAACTCTCGTCGGCGGGTCCAAAGCCCGCTATGCT
>CAZWBY010000012.1:0-25198 GCA_964632825.1 uncultured Candidatus Bathyarchaeia archaeon | reverse complement strand
GAAGACATCACAATCATATCATCAGCAGTGAAATCCCAGAGCAAAGCACCTGTCGAAGCGTTCAATGCGTAAACCTTGTCGTCTTCAGAGCCTATGAAAACCACGCCATCCATTACGGCAGGAGAGGAAACAACTGCAAATCCGGTTGTGAAGTTCCACTGCATTCTTCCCGTCGCTGCTTCTAATGCGTATACTTTTCCATCGTAAGATCCGACGTAGACCGAACCATCTGCCACAGCCGGAGATGATAACATCACCATATCGTCTGTCTTGTAACTCCAAATCGGCTCGTTGTGCAGCTCAATATCCAACCCCTTCATCCCAGTAGAAGCATTCAAGGCGTAGACTCTACCATCATGTGAACCGAAATAAGCTAAGCCGTCGACTATTGCCGGAGAAGAGTCAATTACGCCGCCAGTGGCATATTTCCATCTTAGTCTTCCGTCGAATATGTCTAGGGCATAAAGTTTACCATCCCAAGATCCAACGTAGACAATATCTTTCGCGACGGCTGGACGCGAGATTACTATGTCTCCAGTCTTGTATCGCCACTTCAGCTTGCCACCAGACGCGTCTAAGGCATAGATGTTGCCATCCCAAGACCCTACATAGACGACGCCATCATTGACAGTTGGCGAAGAAGCTACTCCTGCCTCCGTCGCAAAGCTCCATATCTGTTCACCAGTCGTTGCATTCAGCGCATAGATTTTGTTGTCTGCCGACCCGAAGTAAAGAATTCCGTTTGATACAGCTGGCGATGACATAACGTCTCCGCTAGTCATGAAATTCCAGATCGCTCCGCCGGTTTTGGCGTTCAATGCGTAGATTTTGTCGTCCAATGACCCTACATAAACCAAATTCCCAAAGACGGCCGGCGAAGAAATTACATCATCGTTTGTCTCGTAGCTCCAAACTAGATGCCCATCCGAGGCATTCAAGGCGTATACTTTGTTGTCTAGAGAGCCAATATAGACAACGCCTTGTGCCACAGCTGGCGAGGATATCATTATCTGACCGTCGGTGCTGTAATGCCATAGAAGTTCCCCATCAGAGGCTCTAAATGCATAAACGCTGCTATCCTCAGATGCAGCGTAAACCACACCGCCGGAGACAGCTGGGTCTGAATCTACATAATGTCCTGTCGTTTGGTTCCACAAGTGTTGACCATTTGAAGCATCTAAGGCATAGAGCTTGAAGTCCTCCGATCCAATGTAGAGTGCTCCGTCCGCAACTGCAGGTCGTGATACGACTATGCCGTCTGTTAAGTAACTCCACTTCATTTTGCCATTCAAAGCCTCAAGAGCATAGACCTTGCGGTCGTATGAGCCCACATAAACCGTGTTGCCTACCACAGTTGGCGAGCCAACCTGTCCGCCTGTGTTGAACTTCCACAGCGTTTGGTTCGTTCTGGGAGCCTTCGATTCTGTCGTACCCGTGTGCCTAAGATCATGGCGAAACATGGACCACCAATCTGTCTCACTTTCAGCAATTGAGATCCCACTAAAATCAGCCATTGCAAAAGCTGCAATTGAGATTGCGAATACAAGGGCAAAGGTTACCGCTGCGCTTGTCTTCATTTTCATAACGTGTTCAAGATCTGTGACTCTGATTTGATAAAAGGCTTGTGCATTGCCTTTGCCGCTATTCCAATAACGTTCCTTCTGCAATTTGAGCGCAAAGTGAAGGGAGGGATTTACTTCTTGCTAAGACTCTCAGGAGTATAGGCGCAGGCTGGGTCACTTTCGTAAATATCACCCGTGTACGCATATGCTCTGTTCCTGCATCCACCACAAATCTCGTTGTACTCGCAGACGCCGCATTTTCCCTTAAGAATGTTTTTCTGCGCGAAGCTGGAGTAGTATTTGGACTTCTTTATGTCCTCCCAGGTTTGTCTAAGACTATTTTGCCTGATGTTTCCAAGCATCATGGGTTCTGACGGTCGCAAGTCTGTGTAGAAGCATGGGATAAGATCCCCGTTTTCGGTCACGCTTATGTATCCTCCAAACGCGAAATAGGTGCATTTTCCGTGAAACTTGCGTTCATACCATTCATCGAAGTTGGGGGGATTCCTCTGTTTGACAACCCGGGCGTAATGGGGGCAGTGAACGTGGATCTCGAATTTATCTTCGTACTTTAGTGTTAGGTCCCAGATGTGGTTGAGAGCCCACTCGTATTGTTCTGGAGAAGGCGTCAGGTCCATCATCTCTTTTGCCCTTCCGCTGGGGACCAGATGATTGAACCAGACAAAATTAGCATGGTACTTCTCGGCTAGTTCTGCAACGTGGTCGAGGTGCTTGTAGTTCACTGTCGTGATTGCCGCTGCCAGTCCGTTGAGAATTTTTCCCTTTGATAGCTTTTCTATGGCTGCGATGGCCTTCTTGTAGGAGCCTTTGCCCCTCAATTGGTCGTTTATTTCTTCAGGGCCATCTATGCTTACTGAGGTCCAGACTTGGTTCTTAACCAGGTTGTCGTAGATTTCACCGTCCACAAAACAACCGTTGGTTAAGAGGCAAACGTTGAGGCCGAGTCTCTTTGCGTAGCCGACTATCTCAAAAATATCTTGTCTGAGAAGAGGTTCGCCGCCTTTGATACCGAACCATTTAACCCCGAAGCTCTTTACCTGGTCGACCAAATGAAGTGCTTCTTTTGTGGTGAGTTCTCTAGGCGCATGTTTGCCTGTTGCGTCTACGTTGCAGTATGCGCAACGAGCGTTGCAGGCACCTGTGGCTCTCCAAGAAGTCATGAGCGGTGTTCCTTTGTCTGCCAAGGTAAAGTCTCTTCTTTCTGAGTCCTTGCGTAATTCGCAGTTTTACCATAGAGACCCCCGACCTAAAAAGATTGTGCGGTGTGTCTTCTTACGATCTTGCAGGAAGACTGCAGTACTAGCCCTGTCAGAGTATTTCCTGAAAGATGTTTCTCCGTAACCTTTATAGTGGAACTGAATCTACAGTGAAATTGTACAACAACTGCGTTACTGCTTGATTATTCTGGCATATTGACTCTGAGGATGGAAAAATGAAAAATAGAAAACGATTATGCCGTTCGATTGCGCTTACCTTTGTGCTTATGGCGGCAATGCTCACCTCATTCTCAGACCTCCGGGGCGGCAAGGGTGAAGTCCCAAGCGCGTCTGCAAACCAAGATGTTCTGCTTCAGTTTGAATGGCCCCAATTCATGGGTAGCTCCTCTTTTTCACGATTTTCAGCTGGACCCGCGCCTAGTACGTCAACCGTCCTGTGGAAGGCAAAAGTCTCTGGTATACAGAGCTACATTTCAGCCTTTGACGGGATGATTTTCGTCACGACCACTAATTCGGTGGCTGCGCTTGACAGGAAGACAGGAGCTGTCCTGTGGAATACGGAAGTTCCGCTGACTGCAACTTGGCCAATCGCCTACAAGATCGACAGTGGGCACATGGTTGTCGAGAGTAGTTGCCTCGATCCTCGAACAGGAAAGATCTTGTGGACAAGCTCCGCCTTCTCAGCGGACACCGGCATCTTCAATGCAAATGTCTACAGCCTAGAAGAGGAAATGTTCTACACGAAGGTTGACTCCTATATCAAAGCCTGGAGCTTTGCTGATCCGTCAAACCCACCGAAACTGGCTTGGACAACTTATGTTCCAGGCGGTGGCAGAACAGGGATAGGAACAACATATGGCGACGGCAGAGTCTTTGCGGGCTCCTTCGAGAATCAACAGTTGGCGCTGGATGCTAAGACAGGCGCAGTCCTTTGGGCTACTCTCACTAAGGGACCCATGATTTTCAGCGGTGCCTATTCTGAGGGCAGGTTCTTCCGAGGTGGTACGGACGACAACACCATGTACTGCTTCAACGCTACCACCGGCAAAATTATCTGGAGCTACACACCTGCCACGGATGGCTACTTCGCCACTCGATGCGCCGTGGCTTACGGCATGGTTTATGAGCTTAACAAAGACGGAAACCTCTACGCATTTGACGTGGAGACTGGCGAGTTAGTGTGGAAGTACCAAGGGCCAGGCACTATGCTCTGGTCTGGACATCCCACGGTTGCAGACGGCAAGATTTACGCGACAACAGGGCAAGCCGCTCAGTACGGTGGCGAGGTCGGTGTTTCCGAGTTTTCATGTTTGAATGCGTACACTGGGGAAGTCGTTTGGAAACTCCCTATAGAAGCATTAGCTCCGAGGGAATCTGTTGCTGTTGCGTACGGCAATCTCTATCTTATTCCAGGCAACGTAACAACGGCAGTCGACGCGATATCGGGAAGCGAATACACGACTCTCGATGAAGTTTGGGCAATAGGAGCCGACACCATTCCCGTGAGTTCTTGGCCCATGTGGCGGGCTGATGCTGCCCATTCTTCAACTGCTCAAGTTGGTCCCTCAAACCTCAGCGTGGCTTGGAAGTTCACAACCAATGGAGCAGTCATATCTTCGCCAAGCGTCGCAGATGGAATAGTCTATGTTGGTTCACAGGACAAAAACATCTATGCCCTTGGAGCGTGGAGCGGACAACTAATCTGGAACTTTACTACAAGGAATTCGGTTGAGTCTTCACCTGCAGTGGCAAACGGCAAAGTCTACACAGGAGGTGACGATGGATACGTATATTGTCTCGATGCATACAAGGGTAACCTCGTCTGGAAAACCTTTGTCAACGGTGATCTTCCTTACACTTATGGTTCATTAGTGCTCAAATCTTCACCAGCAGTGTTTGGGGACAAACTCTATCTCGGGTCTTTGGATGGCTTCTTTTATGCGCTCAACGTAGACAATGGTGATGTGGATTGGAAGTTCGAGACAGGAGGACCGATTCTTTCATCTCCAGCAGTCGCCGATGGCGGCGTCTATTTCTATTCAGAAGAGCCCACCATAGGTGCCCTGTACAGACTCAACTCCGAGACCGGAGAGGTCGTCTGGAAGCAGCAACTTCCTTATGAATATCAATTCACAGGAGGCAACGAAATGATGGGGTCTCCGTCAGTCGCAGCCGGCATGGTCTTTGCATCTTCCAACTTGCGGACCTACTACGGCATAAATGCAACAACGGGCGAGATCGTTTGGACATTCACTGATCCAGCAGCGATGGAATTTATTGTATCATCTCCAATCTATGTCAATGGTGATCTCTTCATAATCGACAAGTTCAGCGTAACATCTCTCAACGCTACAAACGGAAACACAAATTGGAGCTTCTTCACGGGAGACGAGTTGTATACTTCGCCCTCCTATGCAGACGGGAAACTATACACAGTGACAAGCCAACGTCATCTATTCATACTTGACGCACTGAACAACGGCACAAAAATGGCCACTGCTACAACGCCTTCAAGCAGCTGGTCTTCACCCACAATAAGCAACGGGCGATTGTATGTGGGCAATCACGACTGGAACGTATATTGCTACACAAATAACATCACCAACGAGGCTTCGCTTCCCCCAGTCACGACGAATGATCAGGCAGTCTACATCTATGCCGCTGCCATCGTAACAATTGCTGTACTGGCTTTGACTGCTGGATACATACTCAAGAGAGGCTATAGGTCGTAAGTCAGTCTTCCAAATGCCCTTCCGGCTGTTTTCCAGTGGAAGTCGTTTTCTTCAGTAGAAGAATTATCGTAGGCGTTTGTGCCGAACCAGTGGCTTCGAGCCTTTTTACTTCGCAAAACACGAACTTGGCGTTTAGCATTTGTTTCAAGCGTTCGACTGTGAAGAAGTGTTTGTGAGAGTCGTAGTTCAAGCTTTCTTCACCCTCGGGCGTTTCAACAATTAGGTAACCTTCTGGTTTGAGAACTCTGTAGGCTTCAACTATGAAGCTTTGTGGGTTCCACATGTGCTCCACCACTTCTGATGCTAAAACCAAGTCGAAACCGTGTGAAGCAAAAGCCAACTGTTCTGCGTCACCTGCCACGACTGAGGAAACCCCGCACACTCGTGCGAGATTTGCAACTCCTGGGAGTTCCATGCTGACTACTTCATTTCCCATTTTCGCTATCGGTTTACTTATGACTCCGTCTCCGCATCCAACGTCTAGAACACTCAAGTTGCTGCCTACAGTGTTTATCAACTCGGAAAAAACTTGAATTCTCGCGGAATTTAGCACGCTTGCATTTATCTTTTCTGCATTCTCTTGCATCATGGAAATATGCAGTCTCGCATCGTACTTCTGCCATTCCACCCAGTCGCGCTTGCTCTGTTTTCTATTTCGGAAACGAGTTTCTCTGATGATTAGCCATTTTACCTGCTTGGGGTGTTTCAAGAGATAGATGAGTCCTTGAACTCTCTCCGTGACCGAGTTTGGCATGAAGTTTCACTGCGTCTCTTGTTCACTTGATTGACTGTGTCCGCCCTGGCTCTTCCTGATTCTTCTTAGACTGCTGCCCATCAGTTTCGGAAGCTTGGTTCGCCACAAAAGGTGATTCAATGCCATCCGTGACATTGTTTCACTGTAGAAGTTCTTTCGAAGTCGTTTGCGGACATAGTACTTCGGGGAGAAGAATTCATCATAGAACGCTTTCTTCTTTTGATCTATTATCTGAAGAGGTAATAGCGGGTTCTTGAAAACTTGTGTCTGTTCGTGGTATTGGTTCCAGTCAGGCGACATTTCCCATCCAAGCTCTTTTACTATGCTGTACATCTCTGTGCCTGGGTAAGGCACTGCCTCGCACATATACAAGTAATCTGGCTCCGTTCTTCGTATGAAGTCGAGGGTCTCTTCCAACAATTCAGGCGTTTCACCTGGGAACCCAACCACGACGCTTATGGCTACCAACATTCCAGCTTCCTTGGCCAACTTTATCGCTTTGGCGTTCTGTTCGACGGTTGTTCCTTTTCTCATCGCGTTTAGCATTTTTTGGCTTCCCGATTCTACTCCGAAGTGGATCAGAAGACAGTTGGTTTTTCGCAACGTCTGAAGGAGATTTTTGGACACTCTATCGACTCTGGTTCGGCAGTCCCATGGAAGATTAAGTTTTCTTTTGCTCATTTCTTCACAAATCGCGACTGCTCTGTCTATGTCGAATGTGAACGTATCGTCGTAGAAAGCGAAAGCTTCTGCTCCGTAGCTGTCTCTGAGCCATTCGAGTTCATCGACAACTTTGCTTGGGTTTCTTGCCCTAAACTTTCTTCCACACATGCTTGAAGCGAGACAGAAGGCGCACTGGTAGGGGCATCCTCGGCTGGTTATTATGGGAAGGTATGTTCTTCCAGAGACTTTGTAGTTCCCTACTTTGAAATGTTTGTGCGCTGGATGAGGGAGTGAATCAATATCTTCAATGAATGGTCTGTCAGGGTTGCGATAGATCTCGTCATTTTTCCTGAAAGTTATTCCCGCTACGTCTCCAATTCTTGTAAGCATTGAACTGGAAACGAGATCAGCGAGTTCAAGGATTGTCCGTTCGCCTTCGCTCCTTACTACTATGTCCACTTCAGGGTTGTTTCTGATCGTTTCCTCGTCCATGACAGTAACGTGCGGTCCCCCCATCATGGTCACACAATTAGGAAGTGCCCGTTTTGCTGTTCTCACGACATCAAGAGCTGGCAAGTAGGTGAGCGTGGCACTTGTAACTCCGACGATGTCTGGCTTGGTCGTGGTGAATTCGCTTTCCAACTCTTTTTCAGTCTTGCCTATTTGGCAGTCAATGACTTCGACGTCGTAGTCGTTTTTTTCAAGTACAGCCGCCAAATAGCTGATGCCTAGCGAGATGAACACAGCTCGCGGAGCCCCAGGCGGATACGGGGGATTAACAAGAGCAACGCGAGCTTTCATGCTTCTTCCTCAATGTTGATGATGAAACACGGTTTTGCGGGCTATTATGTGTTTTGCAGATGCTGCAAATAGATGAACTGACGGGCGATTTGCACTCTGCTTTCTAAACGCAAGGTTTTTTATTGCTATGTCCTCAATACCGAATCATCGTTCAAAACGACCGCGGGAAAAGTCGACATTGAAAGCGGAAAAGGTCTTCACATCAGGCAAAATAGTAACGATGAACAGTTTTCAGCCCATTGCTGAGGCTGTCGCTACAAGAGGCGACAAAATCATCAGAGTGGGGACCAACCAGGAAATAGCCCAACTCATCGGTGAGAAGACTGAAGTTGTGGACCTAAACGGAAAAACAATGATCCCTGGCTTCATAGACGTTCATGTTCACGTTCTCGACTTCGGCAAGACCCTGCAGTGGCTTGAACTAACAGAGGTCAAATCCATCCGCGAATTGCAGAGTATGCTCAAAGAACATGTTACGGGCTCGCCTAAGGACAGGTGGATTGTGGGTCGAGGTTGGGATGAGACTCACTTCAAAGAGAAGCGGCTACCAAATTTCTCAGACTTGGACCTCATCTCGCCCAATAATCCTGTGATACTCTTCCGGAAAAGCTCCTTGATGTGCATAGTGAACAGCAGAGCCCTGCAGCTAGCCAGCATCACAAAGTCCACCGTTATTCCTCAGGATGGCGTAATCGACAAAGACGAAACCGGAGAGCTTACGGGTATCTTGAGCGGTGCAGCTACGGATATAGTTTGGGAGAAGACCTCCGAACCCAATGAGGATGAACTCCTTGAACTGGCCACTTTGGCTTTAGATAAAGTCACAGAAGCAGGCATTACCAGCGTGCATTGGGTCGCTCTTTCTGCACGTGAGATTTCGATAGTTGAGAAGTTGCGCGCTCAAAGAAAGCTCAAAGTTCGAGTTTTCCTCGTGCTTCCAGCCGAGCTAGTCGATGAAGCTGATGTTTTCAAGCTAGACGCTGATTCAATGCTGCGTTTGGGCGGCGGAATGATAGTTGCCGACGGTTACTTGGCAGCGAAAACAGCTGCCCTATTTCAGCCTTATACAGATGAACCATCGAAAAGGGGCAGATTGTCCCTCTCTCAGAAGAGATTAGTCTTTGAGATGAAGAGGGTGCTCAAGTCCAATCTTCAACTTGTGGTTCAGGCAATGGGCGACAAAGCAATTGACGCTTCCTTGGCCGCAATTGAAAGTGCCTCGAAAGGGGCGTCACCAAAGAGCTTTCCCCATAGAATAGAACAGCCAGCCGTCTTGAATCCAACTTTGATTGAGCAACTAAAAAGACAGAATGTAGTCGCGTCTGTTCAGCCTTGCGTTGTTGCGTCCGAGTTTACCGTGTGGAAAGCTGAGGAACATCTTGGGACTGAGAGGGTTCGATGGCTTTATCCGCTGAAGACATTATTCGACGCGGGTGTGAATGTTGCCGCGGGCTCCGATTGCCCTATGGAACCTCTGGATCCTCTCTTGGGCATTCAGACCGTTGTGACAAGTGATTTTCATCCTGAAGAGCGGATCTCCGTCTGGGAAGCCCTACGGATGTACACAACTGGCGCCGCATATGCTTCCAAAGAAGAGACTCTGAAAGGATCGATTGAGGCGGGAAAATTTGCCGATTTGACAGTTCTCTCTGATGACCCCTTCTCCGTTTCCCCCATAGATATTGCCAAGATAGCTGTAGAGCTGACCGTGGTTGGCGGAAAAATAGTCTTCACAAGAAAAAACCAAGGTCAATAAACCCAGACTGGAAATTGCGCAAAGACTCCGGAGCAAATCCTGAACCACAATCGATATAAACCAACTTTCTGAAGTAGACAAAACGCGAACCTGAAGCTGGTGACAAGCGTCCTAACCGTTCTGGCAATCGCCATTTCAGTCCTCATCATGGCTATACTATTAGACCTAATGCTCGGTGATCCTTCGCCAAACAATCCCTCCAAACTGGCGTTTAGACTGCACCCCACGGTACTGATGGGCAAGCTCGCTGGATTGTTGGAACCCCATTTGAAGAGCCCTAAACCAAAAGTAACAAAACTGAACGGCGTGCTCCTCGCTTTGGCAGTTATTATTGCATTTGCAGTTCCTACCTACGTGGGGTTATGGGGAATCTACACGATGTTCGGCATTGTGGTCTACGCGGTCTTTGCTGTTATTCTTCTGAAACTGACGATCTGCATAAAACTCGAAACCGACTGGGCCAAGGCTGCATCAAGAGCAATAGCGGCAAATGATCTTTCTGAGGCTAGAAAATACAGTCATTTCTCTCGAAGAGAATCTCGAGACCTGACGGGCGCACAAATCGGTTCAGCCGTCATTGAATCTATGGCCGAAAACCTGATAGACTTCAAACTCAGCCCGATTATAGCCTACTCTCTCCTAGGTGTTTCAGGTGCGATTGCTTTCCGCGCGGTAAACACCTTGGACGGGATGGTCGGGTTTAGAGATCCTGACCACATTCACATAGGCTGGTTTAGCGCAAACCTAGACACCGTGATTAACTATATTCCGGCGAGGCTGACTGGGGTTCTCATAGTCGCCGCCGCGGCTTTGGTGGGAGCCGACGCAACAACGGCTTGGTCAATTGCAAAAAGAGATCATGCGAAGACACCTAGCCGAAACCATGGATGGCCGATGGCTGCAATGGCTGGGGCTCTTCGCGTGCAGCTTGAAAAGCCTGGGCAGTACGTCCTTGGCGAATCAACTGAACCGCTAAGTCCTGACAAGATTCTCCAGGCGCTGCGAATTCGTAACGTCTGTGTCGCTCTCTGCATATTGCTCTGCCTGCCCATAATTGTGTTGACTCGTCTTGTCTTTTTCCCCTTCTAGGCATGGTTCAGAAGATTGGCAAAATGTATTAATCAACCATTCCCACTAGTCCGTTCTCAGCAGGATTGCTAAATGCGTGTTTGTCTGATCAACCCGCCCCGAATTCAACCCAAAGCCTGGGGCAAACCCAACGTTTTCCCGCCCATAGGAATAGCCTATGTTGCTGCAGTTCTTGAAAAGAGCCATATAGTCAGCATTATCGATGCTCCAACTGAAGGTTGGCAGAGCCTCGAGGAAGACTATGGAAACACGTATCGTGTTGGTCTGAGCAATCAGCAGATCGCTGAAAAGTTGAATCGTTTCTCTCCTGATGTTGTTGGGATAGAGATTCCGTTTTCGGGGTGGAGCAGGACGGCTTTTTCAGTTGCTTCAACGGTCAAGTCTGTAGACAAAGATATCGTTGTTTTTCTTGACGGTCAGCACCCTTCCGCGATGCCCAATGAATGTCTCACGAGGCGAGATGTTGATTTTGTGATTATTGGCGAGCGTGAGAATACTGTGCTTGAACTCGTCAATGATTTAGAACGTAGAACTGAAGATTTCGCTGGGGTAAAAGGGTTAGGTTTCGTCAAGAATGGCAAGACAGTAATTACTGAGCAGCGGCCTCCTATCGAGGATTTGGATTCGCTTCCTTTTCCAGCTAGGCATCTGCTTCCGAATGAGGTTTATAATGCAGTTGTGAAGGAACTCCCTTTGAGAGGGGAAATTCGCAAGCCTTGGACAATTATGATTACTAGCAGAGGTTGCCCCTACAACTGTGTGTTCTGCAGCAACTGTACCGTTTGGGGCAAGCGGTGGCGGGGTAGAAGCCCCGCCAACGTAGTTGACGAGCTTGAAGACGTGGTTAAGGGGTTTGGCGTGGAGCAGATCGACTTTTATGACGATAACATGACGCTTGACAGAAAGCGGATGGCAACCATCTGCGACCTCATTGTTGAAAGGGACCTACGCGTGGAATGGTTTACTCCTAACGGGATCAGAGCTGACACACTTGATGAAACACTTTTACGGAAGATGAAGCGTTCCGGTTGCAAGAAGATAAGGTTAGCCCCTGAGTCGGGTGTCCAACGTGTCGTTAATGAGATCATTAAGAAGAACTTGGACTTGAAGACCGTGGAACAAGCGGTCATCTCAAGCAAGAAAGTGGGAATCGGAGTGGGCTGTTTCTTCGTCATAGGCTTGATTGGCGAGACGAAAGATGATATCGAGGAGACAATACGTTATGCTCACAAGCTTAGGAAACTCGGAGCCGAGAGTTTCATCTTCAGCATCGCTGCGCCCGTACATGGGACAGAACTTTATAATCAGGCAAAGAAGCTGGGCTTTCTCAAGGAAGGATTTTGCGAGGATTCACTCGCTTCAGCTGAGCCTTCAATTGCCACACCAGAGTTTTCGGCTGAAGAATTACAGGAGCTGTGCATGCGCGCTAATCTTGTGAATCCGACTTTCACCCGCGAAAAGGTCTTGAGGGCGCTTCAGAATCCCAAAAAAACCATTAAGGTTTTGTTGGGGAAGCAATGATCTGCAATAGTTTTCCTTTGACTAGACAGATTCTCTGTACCACTCCGCAAACTTGCGCACGCTTTTTGCCCGATGGGACAAACGATTTTTTTCGTCGATCTCCATCTCGGCAAATGTCTTCCGGTTTCCACTTGGAATAAAGATGGGATCAAACCCGAAGCCAGCTTTGCCATTTCCCCACCTCTCGTCAAGGGCTATTTCTCCGTCGGTCTCGCCTTCAAAACAAACGGGTTCCCTAGTTCCATCGTAGTATGCGATTAAGGATCGGAAACTTGCTTTTCTGTTTTCCACTTTGTTCATGAGCTTAAGCATTCCTGGGTTGCTTATGGTCTTGTAAACATAGGCGGCGTATGGTCCAGGGAATCCTTTCAGTGCTTGTACAAACAGTCCTGCGTCTTCGACCATTATGGGTAGGTGACACAGTTTGAAGGCTTCGATAGCACTTGTTTTGGCGATTTCTGCTAGGCTGTCGTTTTGTATTTCAACAGTTTTTGCGTTTATCATTGCTGATGCGAAGTTGTATTCTTTCAAGATCATTCTTGCCTCGTTGAATTTGTTGAAGTTGCCTGTGGCGAAGAATACCAGCTTTTTCTCTATTTCATACTTAGTTCTTATCTTCGTCTTTTCTTCCTTCAACGTAGCGTCCTCTCTTCTCGATTTCTTTGATTTTACTCATAACTTCCTTCGATCTATCTTCACCGATTACTGATGAGTATCCCTTTGCTATCGCTTCAAAGCATTCTTCGGCGAATCGGTAATGAGTGCTCTGTAACGCTCTTTTCATGAGGTGCAGGTCGACACCTTGGGCTTCTAGCTCGGTGTTCTTTTCCCCCAGACCAAAATCCACGAGAAAGACTCTACCTTCTTTGTTGACAATCATGTTTGAGGTTGTCAAATCTCCGTGGATAACTCCGTGAGCATGCAATCTTCCTATTGTTTCGCCAATTCTGATGCACATTTCTTCTCTTTCGGTTGCTGACAAGCTTCCTAAGAGTTGTTTCACTAGTTTCCCTTCAATAAATTCCATGGTTATTACTGAATTCTTTGTGTCCACCTGAAAAACCAGAGGTGTAGGCACTCCGGCTTTCTTAGCCGCATTCATTAGTTGCGGTTCATGCACGGTCCTGTACGTGCGAATATCCCTGTCCAGCTTTTCGTGCCGATATCTCTTCGGCAGTCGGGTCTTGAAGACGACTTTTCTTCCATTCCAAATGGCAACTTGGAGACTTGCTTCGGCTCCTTTCTTGAGGAGAGTTGGCTCTGTCACTTTATCCATGGAATGTCAACCTTCTCTATTCTCCATCGCAATCTTACGCTGCTCTCTCCTATTGGGGTAGACAAACCATGCATATATGCCAAGGCTCCGGTCCAGGCAATCATGGCGCCATTGTCGGTTGCAAACTCACGAGGTACCACATTGAAATCAGCCTCGTGCTCCTCAGCTATGACTTTTATCATAGATTGTAACCTTTTGTTTGCCGCTACTCCTCCTGTTAGCAGCACCTCCTTCTTTTCGGTGTGCGCAAGCGCTCTCTCCGTTACTTCGGTAACCATTGAGAATGCATATTCTTGGAGACTATAGCACAAATCTCCGAGTTTGCACTTGCCTTTATTGAGCGCGTTAGTGCTGGCTGTTAGCAAACCACTTAGAGAGACGTCCATTCCCTTTACGACGTAAGGCAATGGAACAAGCGTTTTTCCCTCCATCGCCAACTTCTCTATGGCTGCCCCGAGTGGCATCCCTTTCTGGTGCTTCAGACCTGCCTCTCGAGCAAAAACGTCCAGGCAATTACCAAGAGCGATGTCTAGTGTCTCTCCGAAGACTCTATAGCGCCCTGAGTCAAACGCTGCTACTATGGTGTTGCCTCCCGAAACGTAGAGTGTTACAGGATCACGTGCGCCAGTTCTTAGTTTGCCTATTTCGATGTGGGCAACGGAATGGTTTACTCCCACTAGAGGAATATTCAGGTACGAAGCTAATGCGCGAGCCACTGTTGCGCCTGTGCGTAGGCTTGGTCCTAAGCCTGGTCCTTGGGAGAAGGCGATGATATTCAGATCTTTGGGCTTTATTCCCGCGCTGTCAAGTGCGCTCTTCAGAACGGTGCTTGCCACTTGGGCGTGATGTCTTGCAGCTTCCCTAGGGTGTATTCCACCAGTTTCAGGAATGTATGAATCTGAAGCATTGGCTAGTATTTCGCCCTTAAGTGTGGAGACTCCGATTCCGAAATCATCTGCTGTGGATTCTATCCCCAAGCAGTAGATCTTGTCAGTTTTTCCCATCGAAAGTTGCCTTGGATTCTTCTTCTTTTGTGCCTACACCTTTTTATCCTGAGAAATCGCATATATGTGTGATGCATGAGACACTTGGAACTGGTATTTGATGCCGAAGCGTAACGATCTGGAACAGAAAGCCCTTCATTTTGTCGTAAACACCGGCTACTCAGGTGTTCTTCAGTCCGAACTATGGCGACAACTAAGCGCTAGCAGTCGAGAAGGCTCAAGAGTAGCCATCAAACTGGAAGAGAAGGGATTAATACGCAGAGAAAAGGAACTCCAAGAAGGAAGATGGACTTACAGGCTCTATCCGAAGAGGCTCCCTGCATCCATAGAATCCATTGTTGACTGTCCCTGTCTGCTCTGCCAGGACAATGCGCGTTGTGACCCCACAACAACGATTTCTCCGAAAACCTGTGGGAAGCTCACAGAATGGATTCTTACCCTTGACAAGAATGATCCACCCCCACCAGGTGACGCTAGTCTTGCCCAAGGCCTGGATCCAAGATAGAAAACGCGATTATTATTACAAGAAGGCTAAAGCCGAACAGTATCGTTCAAGGGCAACCTACAAGCTTTCTCTTACCGCTCAGAAGTATCACTTTATAAAAAGAGGCGACATTGTCGTCGACGTTGGTGCTGCGCCAGGTGGC
This sequence comes from uncultured Candidatus Bathyarchaeia archaeon, assembly GCA_964632825.1. GTDB lineage: Archaea > Thermoproteota > Bathyarchaeia > Bathyarchaeales > Bathycorpusculaceae > UBA11855. Next base: position 10,155 of record CAZWBY010000012.1, on the reverse strand, counting down.
TGGATCCAGGCAGCGAGGAAAATAGCTGGAAAAACAGGCTTTGTTCTCGGCGTGGACCTCAAACCAATCGCTCCTTTCCCTCAGGAGTACATCAAGACGATAATTGGTGACATAACCGAACCGGATACCCTGAAGCAGATCCAAACCTTTCTTCCTAGAAAGGCAGATGTGGTTCTCTCAGATGCGTCGCCGAACATCTCGGGTGTGTGGGAAGTCGATCAGGCACGCCAGATTGACCTTGCAACTCAGGCGCTAAAGCTTGCGTCGGAGGTCCTTCGTCCTTCTGGCAACTTCTTCGTCAAGGTCTTCGAAGGAGATCTGCTCAATGATTTCATTAGGGAACTTGGAAGGCACTTTGAAGAGGTCAAAATCATAAAGCCCAAAGCGAGCAGAGCACAAAGCTCCGAGATGTACCTTCTCGGGTTGGGCTTCAAGGTTCCTGCTGTCGCATCGCCAAAGACAGAAGAACCATAAGACTGAGTGCTAAAGCTTAATACTTCGGAGACATTTTATCTGAGCTACATAATTTCTGCGACATAGAATCGGCACTGATTTAGGAGTTGAGCGATCATGAAGGTGGCAATATGGACCCAGGCATCTCCGCGGCGCAAGAGAACTCTTTCAATACTCGCTGTTCTGGTAGTAGCGTTGGCTGTAACAGCCGTAGGAAGTCAATCACCAATGGACTCGGAGCAGGCGAATCAGATAAGTGTAAGTCTTAACCAAACCGTTGCTACTCTCAAAGACGAAGGTGCGCTCACCCAATATATTTTTGGCAACAATTTCATGATTTGTTTGCTCATGTTTGTACCCATCGTTGGTCCGCTGGTTGGTCTGTTTATTATGTTTAGCACTGGCAGCGCGATCGGAGCAATAGCCACTGCAGGCGGGTACCCCCCGGTTCTGGCTTTGATCGCTTTGTTTATAACGCCTGTCGCTTGGTTAGAGTTTGCAGCATATTCAACTGCCATGGCGGAGAGTGTTTGGATTTTCCGTCGTCTCCTTCAAAGACGAGGTGTCCATGAGCTGAAAAAAGCATGCGTCTTTATTTCGATCTGCGCTGGATTACTCGTAGCTGGAGCCATAGTGGAAGTTGCTTTGATCTCCTTTGTGCCGTAAGATCTTGGCAGAAAGCGTGACTCTGCTTTCTTTTCTCATTTCACTTTCGTAATCTCGAGGCTAACATTCAGGCTCCTGCAGCTGTGGGTTATCTCACCCAAACTGAGTATGTCCACTCCTGTTGAGGCGTATTCCAGGAGGTTGTCTGCTGTGATTCCTCCGCTTGCTTCCAAAAGGACTTTTCCGAACTGCCCCTTCTTCTTCATTAACCCGACAGTCTGTTTGATAAGCCTCGGCGAGAAATTGTCAAGCATTACTATTTCTGCTCCCGCCTCCACAGCTCTCATTGCTTCTTCAGGGTTCGTAACTTCGATCTCGATTTTCTTCGTAAACGAAACTCCCGCTCGCGCCTTCTTGATAGCGGTTTCAGCGCTCCCTGCTATTCTAATGTGATTGTCCTTTATCAAGATCAAATCGTCCAGATGCATGCGATGTGGGTCACCTCCACCTATCTGCACGGCTTTCTTGTCAAAATAGAGCAGTCCAGGAGCTGTTTTTCTGGTCGCCGCTATACTCGTGGTGAGATGGGCTTTCTTAATTTTTTCCGCTAAATTCCTTGTTGTCGTTGCGATGCCGCTCATGCGTGAAAGCAGATTCAACATGGTGCGCTCGGCTGTGAGAATGACTCGGGCATTGCCATCTAGCTTGGCGACTACTTGTTTGTTCTTAATTACGTCTCCGTCAGCCAGTTTTGCGTCTGCGCAAAAGCCAAGGCTCTCAGCGAGGATTTTTGTTTCCTCGATTCCTGCAACGACTCCTTGTTCTTTGGCGATGATTTCTGCCTCCACGCTTGTCTCAGCGGGAACAACAACTGCAGTGGTTGCATCGCCTTGTCCAACATCCTCTGCCAGAATCTCCATGAGTTTTCTTTCTAGAATTTTGCGTGGAACAAACATGAGTTTAATCTCTGCTCCTAAGCTTAAAACGCTTGCTTTCTTGATCTAAAAGTAGTGGGTTCACACTCGACGTTACTAGGATCTAAGTACTGACGCGGCTTGTTGTCCTTTAGGATGATTAAAATAACTCCGCTGTTCACTTCTGGGTTATGCGGCTGCTTTACAGTTGTTCCGAACTGGGCTTGGGGCATGCCTCACGCACCATTGCGCTCGGGAAGAAACTGGAGGCCCAGGGACATGATATCTTCTTCTTCTCTGGTGGAAGAGCCCATCAACTGTTAAGGGCAGAGTTCAAGCAAGTCTATCACTGTGCTCCGGTCGCTTGGTATGAAAATGCGCATGGAATAATTACCTCTGCGTCAGTGGTCAATATCTTGTTTCCTTTACCCATCTTTGATGGAGACAAGCGCAAATTTGGGGTCAAGAACTCCAGTGCCGTGGAGACGATTCATCGCTACTACGACCTTAGACGACATGTTCGAGAAATCGAACCAGACCTTCTTGTTTCAGATGGTGACATTCACGCTTTGCGGCTTGCACACAGGTGGCATATTCCAGCGGTGTATATTGCTAATCTTATTAGGCCCAGTTACGGTTTCTCTCCCTTTCTCAGTCCTGGCGAACGGTTTACTGAACGCTACCTGAAAAAATGTCTGAAGATAGTTGTGCCTGATAATCCACCGCCATTCACTGTCAGCGAGTTTAACATTGGCGATTTGGAAAGCGTCGGTATAAGGAAGAAAGTTGAGTTCGTGGGCAGTTTTACCGATACAACTCCAGTCGAGGGGACAGAGGAGCATATTTTTGCTCCCATAAGTGGCCCCTCCGGGACAAGGGCTAAGCTTATGCAAATGCTGCTTCCGGTTTTGGGGAAGCTCGCGAAGAAGAGCGTAGTGAGTCTTGGCAAACCAGGGGAGAAACAGACTGTGAAAATGGGGAAATGCGTGGTTCACAACTGGCTCTCTTCTGACCAACGCAAGGAATGCATGAAGAACGCGAGTCTGGTAATCTTTAGCGGGGGGCACATAACTTGCTTCGAAACGATAAAATATGCGAAACCTAGCGTGTGCGTTCCCACACAGCCTGAACAGTTGGGTAACGGCATCAAGCTTCAGCAATTGGGCTGTTCGCTTGTTGCGAAAAACAAGACTCAGGTGGGGCGCGCAATTGCCGAAATCGAAAACGAGCAATCTATCTTTCGGGGCAATGTGGAAAAGCTAAACAGGTTTTCGAACAAGTTTAACGGTTTGGACCGCACGACCGAAATTATTGGCACGATTTTGCAGTGATTGCTTAGGCAGTATTCTCGTTAAGCGCCTTTTTTCTCACTGTGCCTTCAGGAGTTGCCTCTTCGAAGACTATGGCTTTGAACTTGTAAACCTTGGTACCTTTCTCAAGCCAAGAGTCCGGTGGCAACCCTGCTTTCATGCAACATTGGCATAGGAATTCTTCTTCACGCCAATTCCATTCGACTGGTACCTGGGGTAGAAGCAGCCCTTTCGTCCAGCCTTTTTCAACTATTAGTCCGTGTTCGCCAACTTTGAATTTAGATAGGTATTCCTGTGGTTTTGAAGTTTCGATAAGCTCAGGGGGCGTAAGTATACTTACTTCGAAAACGACCTCAGGCAATTCACTCACAGAAAGCGGCTTAAATCTGGGGTCTTGCGTTGCCGCATTTATCGCTGAGTCGATGACTGCGTCTGCAAGAGGGCTTACTGGGTAAGGGTATCCTATGCAGCCTCGAAGTCGTTTTTCTCCTTGGCACAATTTGCTTATGGTAACGAAGACTCCGCATTTTTCCAAAAGTTTCCTAGGAGTATCCGCTGGGGCTTTGATGGGATTTCGGGTTTTCAGGTATTCCTTCACCGCGTTCCTAGCTAGCTTGACGAGTAACTCTCCTTCAGAATCGCTTATCTCAAACAGCAGGTCACGGTCCTCCTATTGACAAAGCCGTTGCAGGTTGTGCTGGCTTTGTCTTGATTGTTCTTTCTTAGAATTTGGTTGTCTCTTCAGTTATGCCTTCTTTGGTTATTATTAGGAAATCAATTCCGTCGCCACTCATGACGTCTCTGCTGATTGCTGACTTTATTGATCTTGTTACGAGCTCTTTTGCATCTTTGATTTTCATGTCTTCTTTGTAGCCTTCTTCCAAGACGCCAATTGCTATTTCAGTTCCTGATCCCACGACAGCGTATTTGTCAGGTATGAGTGAGCCTAAAACATCTAGCACGTATAGTGAGGGTCCTTCATCGTCCAAACCGCCTATTATGGTTTGAGTGATTAGGGGCGTGTATCTGCGGTTGAATAGTATGTTTGACATCAGCTTGGCTGTCGAGCGGACTGAGATGGGTCTGCCCACATCCATGCTGTAAAGGTTGGCTTGGGCTTCTACTTCTCTGGCAAGGATTTGCATATCGCCAACTAGCCCGGCGCATGCTGCGCCTATCTGACCCGTTATTTTGAAGACTTTTTTGCCGCCTTTGCTGATTACGAGGTAGCCATAGGATACCCGCTTCTCGGAGGCCAGTATTACTCCGTCGCGGCAGACGACTCCTATTGTTGTGGCTCCAGGAATCCACGCCATACCGCCTTGTTGTGCTTGCGGTTGTTGAACTTCCATGCATTTCACCTTTTTGCGGTGTTATTAACTCAAGCCAAACTATTAAAGTTTATATGACCATGAAAAAATCTGAAACTAGTTGCATAATCTGGACGCCGCCGCCAATTGTCTTCGTTAGCAACGGAAAAAGTAGCAACAAAAGGTTTGGGTTTTGCGCTTTTAGCTTAGCCCTAAATAGTTGAGTTCCAGTAGTAGATGTTCTCGTTGCCGCCATTCACAATTGGGTATGCAGGGTCCTCATAGACTATTTCCAAATGCTCGCCGTATTTGGCTATGAGTTTTCCCATGAGCGTTCCAATCGGTATGCTTTTCTCATCAGGTCCCCAGAATCCCCAGATCACATCGTCCGGTCGACGCATGCCCCACCCATAGTTTCTCGGTAACACTAACACCGCTTCTGCTTTGCTCGCTTCGTTCACAGTATCGCCTTTTCCCTCTTCGATTGCGTCGTGCCAGAACCTCTCCAATGCACGAAAATGCTCATTGCTCATCAAACCATAATCATTCCCTTCAAGTATGGGATAATTGAACATCACGATATAGTCCGCTCCAGCTCGATACGCAGTCATCATCTGGTTGTAAATCTGGTCACCCTTGTCCAAGTATGGATAATCACCATACTTCCACGTAATTATAACACCCCAATCTTTGCTCTGCATTCGCGCTGCTCCCTTAACCAAACCTATTTGTTGAGCCAAACTGCAATTCCAGCCAATCTGAGCGAACAAAACATCGTAGCCACCCAAATAGTCAAACCAATAGAGACCATAATCCGACGTGAAAGTGGTAAAACCAGCTTCTCTCAAAGAAGAGAAACCCGGGTCACTCCTTATAACGTCTTCAACGAAAAACTCTGCCTCCTCATCGTAGTCCTCGGGCGCAGACCCATTAGCTTGCTGAATCTTATCGTAGATTCCCGACAAACTATGTATGGCATCAACGTAAACTGGGGGAAGATTCAACCCCGCCGTCGAATTGGCCGGATTCTGTCTCAAGGCGTGGAGCCAGGCAAAATAGTTGTTCCAGTCTCCATCAAGTTGAATCCCACCTGGTTCATCGCTATAATAAATGCCAAGAAACTTTTCACCCCATCTCTCGGTCCAACGCTGCTTTATGTCGTCAAGCGACGATAGGCTCCAAAACCAGTTGAGGGAAAAACGCCGACCAGTTGAGTTAAATCCCAAATTAATTATGATCTTAAGACCTTTAGAAACCGCGTAGTCGCAGATTTCCTCAATCGTGGTTTGATTCCTGCTTATCGGATTTCCCGCGGAATTCAAGATAAAAAGGTTAGTGTACGACTTCACTCTGTCGATGAGCAGCTTGGCCGCGGTGGTCGTGTTGCCGCAAAAAGCAACACCAACATTGGTACTCATTTCGTCAGAACTGATCCCGGGGTTCATCACAAGCGCAGTGAGTACTGAAGCTGCCAGCAGTAGAACCAGAAACAAGGCAACAAATTTCAGTACTTGGTTCAACCCTTGAAACACGCATCCACATCAGTTATCTGACCCATGCGGTAAATACTTTTTTCAAAAACGTGTTCTCTTCAGAAGTCTAGTCGTAAAGGAAAACTTCTGGCTGTTCTTGAACACTCTGAACATTTGACCCGTTCACAGCAAATAATAATAGTAAGGTCCAGTCAACCAGAGAAGCGTGACGATTCATGGGTACTCGCGGGCTTTATGTTGGACGATTCCAGCCCTTTCACTTGGGGCACTTAGACGCCATCAAAACGGTTCTGAAGAGTGTTGACGAACTTGTTATTGTCATCGGAAGCGCCCAGTACAGCCACAACACCAATAACCCTTTCACTGCGGGCGAACGACTGGTAATGATTCGCCACGCACTGCAAGACGCAGGAGTGGATCACTCCCGATTTTGGGTTGTTCCCGTTCCAGACGTTCACCTCCACATGCTTTGGGTTTCAGCCCTGGAAGGCTACACTCCTCGCTTCGATGTAGTATTCTCAAACGAACCGTTAACACGCAGGTTGTTCATGGAAGCCGGATATAAAGTCAAGAACATACGATTTTTCGAACGCAAAATCTACAGTTCAACTCTTATCCGGGAGAAAATGGTCAAAGACGAAAGCTGGACAACCCTCGTTCCCAAGGCAGTCGCAGAGTTCATTGGCGAAATAGATGGCGTCAACAGGCTCCGCGACTTAACCCAAACCGACAAAATCTAAAATCCGGAAGAAACCGGATCCTCAGGCTTCATAATCTCTCTCAAAAACATCGTTGCATATGATCCCCGCAGTAACATGAAACTCAATTCCACTTCGTGTGCACTCGATCTGTCTTCTTTTGACGCGGTGTTTTGAAACTCAAATTCCTTTACGGGAGAAACAACGGCGCGCAGTTCCCCTTTTCTGCTCATAATTCTAAGACCACTGACCCTGAAGCCTCTTGATTCGACTCCTTCTGCCTCAAGGATCTCTCGCTGGATTTCCCCCATAACGCCCTCAGATGGTTTTTGCTTCAAACCGATGAGAGGCAGAGCAACCCTCATTTTGCCAACTCTGACAAGATTGTTGATGTCAGCTAGAGACTCAGCACTCGCAGCTTTGCCCGTTCTGGGCATTGGCAATCCAGAATGGTCTACGTTTATGACAAAGTCTCCGGGTTCAGCCTTGTTTAAGGAAAAACCCGCTTTGAGTCTTTCACTCAAAAAGAGATTAAACAAATATGATTGATAGGCTTGGACAAAGAGTTCTTGAAGTTTCGGGGGCAATCTTTGGAAAGCGCCAATAAAGTCTTCCGGCTCTTCAGCAAGATGACCTAGCATAGCTCTCTCGTATCGAAGTTGTCTTGGAAAATCCTCCAGCGCTTGCTTGAAGTTCTGGTTTGAATGAAGATCTGCGCGGGCTTGTCTCGATTCTGGATGTTCATAATCGCTCGTCTGGGTTAGAAAAAGCATAGCGGCCTCCTCAAAACTTCCTTTGGCAATCGCTTTTCCAACTATGTGTGTTATCGGACGTTTTGTTCCGAACCGTTGGTGCCCGAAAAAATTCGGGATCCCGCCGGCACTCTCCAGTGCACAAATCGTTTCTCCAATTATTCTCGAAGTGTTTGCCTCTCGGTGGCTGATCCCTTTGATTCTTACCCTAAACCTGTTGCCTAACAGGTAGAAGGGTGCCAATCCGTCGCGAAAGTACCCCAGAGGGCGAACTTCAACATCTCGTATTCTTATCCCAGAGATCTCTTCTGCAGATACGCCCTCAATAGTAATGTGCTGAGCCGTGACTGCCCGCGCATCTTTTATTCCGGCAATCTGGATCTGTCTCTGACTTATTCCAAGTTCTTTCGCAATCCGCAACACCGCTGACAAATTGTCCCAGCCACGCTTGAGGAGAACACAGAGCAGGTAGCGCTGCTGGTGAGCGGTAGCTCCCAAAGCATTGTTGCCTTCTTGTTCTTCAATGCTGGCAACCGACCCGTCGGCAAGAACCTCTTCCACGCGAAAATCCTCAATGCTATCTCGAATAACCCCGCCTATTCCGAGCGTTTTGGAAGCGTAGACTTTCATGCCCAAAGTCTGGTCTATTGCAGGAATTCCCAAAAAACCCAGACGCCCTCTCTAAAACAACGGGAGTTTAACTGTCAGTCTATCGACCATTGTTGCCGGGGCAGGCCCAATTCCCAGACAGGTTACCGTGCCTTCAGGAATCTGCGTTAGACCCCTGTCAACGATGACCGCATTTGGCAAACCAAGCTCTCTGGCTTGTGCCTCGAGCTCCTGTAGCTCCTTTTCGTCCTTAACCTTGACGGCTATTTTTCGTTGCCCTTCAAAAAGCCACGCTTCCCACCATGTTCGATGGCGCTTACGCGCTTCCTCAGCCGCGGAAACTGCTGCGTGACCTGCTTGTGCCGCGATTTTCCCTTTGCCAAGCTTCAGGTCGCTCCTAAAGACTATGACTTGTTTGTACTCAAATTCGCCCATCTCAAACCTCCGGTGCGACGATTCAAGTTACACTTTCGAGCTTTAAGGATTTGCAGTCAAATAGAGCAATAGGAAGTATGCTAAACCCGCGAAGACAGCGGGCTTGGTCAGAATTTTAATCAAGGTTTGCCCTTGAAAATCAATCTCCTCTATATCTTTAAGCGCATTGTCCAGTCTGAATTTGCAGCAGAATTGAATGGCATTATTGATTTTCTCATTGGACAGAGAGTTAATGAACTTACGTGCCCTGAGCATCGTTTTGAAATCGAAACCCAAACTGCTGTTGCACCGTTCTTGGTATAGCTGAAGGAAGTTTGACGATGCCTCGTTTCTTCTTAGCGCTTCGGCAACAACTTCGGCCGCTATTCTTGCGCAGGTTAATCCGAAAACGACTCCGCCTCCGGTTGTTGGCTTGACTTGAGAGGCTGCATCGCCAACTGCTAAGAATCCGTTGGCATAGGTCCTGCGTATAGGCCCTCCAAGACTTATTGGGTGAAACGCCATCCGCCTTACTTTCGCTTTCGACAGCTGCTTTGATGCCACAGGATGCTTCGATACAAATTTCTGAAAAAGCTCTCTTGGGTTTCCTCGTTTTGCAGCAAGTCCAACCTTTGCGGTGCCGTCTGGTCTGGGCATAAGCCATCCATAGAGGCCTCGTGCATATTCATTGTCCAGGTAGACTTCAACCTCGTCACTAACCACGTTATCAACACCTTCCACTTCCGCTTCCACACCATGAACGAGCTCGTGATGATCAAGGATTGCCAATCCCGCTTGCCGCACCAGTCTGGAGGAAATCCCCTCGCAATCCACAACAACCTTGGTCTCAGATTGCATTTCCATGGCACTATGTCGATCCACATTTACGCCAACAACAAACCCGTTCTTCAAGACTAGCGACTTGACTCGTGAGTTCAATGAGAATCGTGCACCTGCCTTTTCCGCTCTGTCTGCCAGAAACTTATCAAACAAAGCGCGGTTCACGGCACAAGTCACAGGCTTGCGAAGGCGCACTGAGAACTTGGTCCCTTTTGCCGAGTAAAAGTTTGCGCCCGAGTAGTTGTTTTCCACGACTCCTTTTGGGAGCACCTCTAACCCCAGTTTTTTCAAGCCTAGAATACTCAGGTGTCCCGCACAGTGAGAGGGGATCCCAGCTTCAGCGTGTTCCTCAAAAACTGTGACGTTTACACCGAGTTTTGCTAGGTTCCAAGCTGCGAAAGCGCCTACGGGGCCGCTTCCCACAACTACTGCTTCTGAAGCAGAGTTCATTTGTTTACACGCGGAACCTTGCGTTTTTCCTACTGGATAAGCTCGATGCGACGTTTTCCTCTAGCCAGGGAAGTGGTGCGGATTTTCCCTGCGACCTCAAGCCGCATTAGCAGTTCATTGAAGTCTTTGAACCCCAGATCTTCATACTCGTCCTTAATCGCATCAAACAGGTCCTCGTCTGTCATGTCGCCTTTCTTACCCAGAATCTCCAGCAGTGTATAATGCGCGGGACGCGTTTTCCATGTTTTCATAGCTGGCATTTGGATTCCCCCTAAGCCACAGGCGTGGCTGGTTTCTGAACCTGCC
>CAZWBY010000011.1:23591-26362 GCA_964632825.1 uncultured Candidatus Bathyarchaeia archaeon | reverse complement strand
ATTGTCTATTCAGCTCTACCTAATTCCCGTTGTGAGCGTTGTTGGAGGAGTCTTACTGTTGCAGGAATCGCTCAGCGCCCATATCTTTGCGGGCGGAGCAATCTTGCTTCTTTCGGTCGCACTTGCTACAATGAATAGGAAATAGATGTCTTTTCCTAGTGTTCTGACCCATTTTGGTTGGTTGGACTAAAATTTAATCCCAACCCAAACTAGCTAACTACTTCTCCCTACTACTCTCCTACCAACTCTCTCTCAACAAGAAACAAGAACAAAAAGCACGCGCAGACAAGGAAAAAGAGCCTCTAATCAAGAACTTTCGACTATTAACAGGTCAACATCGCATATTCCCAAATTGCCACTGAATGTTCTTTGATGAAAACCGATTTTGGTAACTCTAATGGATGAAGAGGCAATCGGCAGAATCACTAACGAAACCGGGCAATAGGGCTTTCGTCGTACCTGCTTGGACTACAGCTCCTCGCGCTGGGCACGGACCATAGAGTCTACCTGCAGAAATAGAAACATATGCTTCGGAATTACTGGCACGCCGGTATTTGGCTTTGGTCAAAGCTTTTATTATCGACGGTAGAACTAGCAGGTATTCTTTCATGGAGAGGTTGCCACGGAGAAAAGATTCGTTCTCTATGAAGACATGGACGCAACAACCTACGATGTCACGTTGCCGCTGACATCAAACATAGATACTCTCAAACTCAGAGAAAACCTAGGCATCCCGGACTATGTTGACCTGGACTATTTCCCAATGAAGAGCGCTATGGTAACACTTTGGGCTTCGATGAATGCAACGCAACTTCACGTGCAATATCCTATTGCTTTTGATAAGAGAGTCTGCGACAAACCGATTTCTGCTTTGCTTTTTGGCGGAGCCGCGGTCAAAATCCATTGTCAGAGCGCTAACGGGAAGGGACCGCTTGCTCGGGCAATCAAAGACACAGATTTCATTGTTCCCAAGAAACAGGGAATGAACTTTTTCAAGATGCTTCTAGGAATAGGCAAGGCATTTGGAACCATGTATACTTCTTTTGTCACTTCTAATGACAGGCGCTTTAACACTTGGCGCTATGGGGAACGCTACAGGCTAACCACGATAAACGGCATAACAGCTGGAGGCGAACCCAAAATCACTGTTCTGGATCTTTTTTGTGATCGCGTAAACCTCCGGCATAGAGTAGAAATCAAAGACATTGGTTTGTTCGAACGCTGCAAAGAGAATCTTTATACGGTCGGTTTGGAAGGCCTTCTTCTAACAAAGGGACAGTTCATCTTCGACATGCCCTCAGAGACAGCAGAAGATTTGAAACACAAAAACCAAGAATATCGAATACTGGAATATCCCTACTTCGCAAAGGATCGAGTAATAATCGGCATGGAAGAAAAAGACTTCAAGGATATTGCGGCGATTTTCCTTGATCACGGGATAGGGAACGAAAAAGAGCAGATTAATGCGCAGATTATCAGGAAAGCCTTCGAAAAAGACAAAAAACTTGCCCTCTCGGTAACGCTCAACATAATGAGCTTAATCAAGAAACCAGAGATTCTCTCAAAATGGCTCTCCAAAAATGAAGAAGCAACCGTAAAGGCTAGGGTCGAAGAACTCTTTAAACAACTGCCTGTGGTTGATAAAAAATGGGACAAACCTTGGTGGGACACTGAGGTGGAAACGCCAATCATAGAATAGCTATTAGGAAATAGTCAACTGTCTGACAAATTCGTACAGTTCTCGTCTTGGAATACCGGGGCGTGAGATCGGAAGGTCGAAAGTCTCCTCTTTTGATATTAGCCTCAGGAACGTTTCAAGTTGAGATGATACGAATAGAGACGAACTTGAGTAATCGCGCCAGTTTCTCTTTTTGATTTTGTCGCCCTCACGCATCGTGAAGCCTTTTCGGTCGATTTGAACAGAAATATGATACCGGGATTTGTAAATTAACTGACCAATAATAAGTGACAAGACGAACAAAATCGCAAGCGTCAAAGGCGAGGTCGCCTGGGGAAATCCAGACAACCCAATGAAAACTAGCGAGCCTATTCCAAGGGCAAATGTCAAAGTGAAACTCTTCAGATAGTTGGGTACATCAAATTTCCCATATTCAGTTTTACCTGCTTCCAGTTTCTTCAAGAGACCCTGAGTAGGCAAGTTGCCTGAGTTGTTCACTTTCTCGTATTTGACCTTGCCTAATCTTAGTTGCTTAGCAAGACCACGGCCGAGAAAGTTGTTAGAGGTGACTGATTCTTTCGTGCTAACTGAGTATGCGCATATTCCGACAGTTTTGTCTTCAACGCTTTCAATGCTCTCTCGAAATGCTTTGCTTAAACGCTGATTTTGCATCAAAACCATGAAGATCCAGTCGTCCATCCCAAACTCACGCTTAAGAGCTATGACCATCCGCCTCAGCGATTGCGTGTCAATCTCCGATGCAGTATGGAGCAAAAGACGGACTCTGTACTTAGGCACGACTAAAGCGGAATATATTTTTGAGAGCAAGAACCCTTTCTCCTGCAAACCGCCAGACGCGTAGATAGGAAACTCGATCTCATCGATTTTGAAGTCGCGATGGATTTCATTGAAGTTGGCAAGCCAGCGAAAATGACCTTTCACCAATTGTTCTTCGAATAGGTCTATTATGAATGATTGGTCGTACATGCAGTAACCATTGCTCGCAAGTTGGAAAAATAAAAAGGGGGGGAGTGTATTTAAGGTTAGACTATTCTGGCGGAATAGCGACGTAGAGTGTTCGCATGTCCGTGCC
>CAZWBY010000011.1:5123-23491 GCA_964632825.1 uncultured Candidatus Bathyarchaeia archaeon | reverse complement strand
AAATGCAGCGTCGAAGATGTCTGTTCCAACCACACCTGCAAAGCCCAGGTATGTTGCAGCACCCGCGGGGAAGTTTGCTTCAGCCATGCAAGCCGGAATGGCGAATACCGCGGTAATTATCAGCGACCAAACAGGAGCGTGCCAGCGTTCGCTGACGTAGCTGAACTTTTCAGGCATCATTCTGTCAAAGGACATAGCAAAGAATGTTCTTGAGGCAACCAGAAGGAATGGCGGAATGTCATTTGCTACCCAAAACACGGCACCTACGGCAATGATAATCGCCAGCCAGCCGAGCCCCATACCTTGAGCAATAATCGTTGCGATCCCCGTACTCCACGCAGTCTGGAAGTTTGGTATTGCAGCAGTTACCGTAGCTCTGTCAACCCCAGCATAACTAAGCCAACCGTATGCTTGGAACAAGCTCCATGTGTGTCCTCCGCTCTCAGTGACAGCCACGTTCATGACAGAATACGCTGATATCGACGAAGCTGACAAGTAGACTGCAATAATCACCAAACCTGCAACTAGCAGAACCTTGGGCAGTTTCTTGTTTGCTTCTTTTACTTCACCTGCAAGAAACGTCGTTGCATACCATCCCATGTACGCCCAGAACGCACCTCCAAGCGCAAATGAGAAGGCATCGAAGAATCCGGCAGGATTGTCTGCCATTCCCGTTGCGATAGCAGTGTCAACGTATGTTTGCGGTGAAGCCCCAGTAACCGTTGTAAATCCATCGATAACAACTTGTGGATTCAAAGCTCCGGCGATCCACATGGCGAAGAAAGTTATGGTTATTGCTGCAGGAATGTAGAACATCACTTGCATTAGTCGACCATACATCTTCGTGCCGAGCAGTGCGACTATGGCGAATATCCAGACTAAGGCTAGGCCGCCAATGAAAATCGTCGCAGGGTCACTCATTAGACTCAGCCATCCAGGAGTTGCAACTCCTGGTGATGCCAACGCGATGTTGAAGAATATTCCAACTCCTTCGAACACCGCTACACCGATGAGTCCATACGAGAAGGCTTCTGCCAAGAACATCAGCCAACCAGATAGGTATCCGACGCTTGGATGGATGACTCTTGAGACAGTAACATAGCCTCCGCCGGACCTTGGCATTGCTGCTGCAACGTAGCCTGCTGCGTATCCAGTCACGAGCACCACCAAACCCACGACAAGGAAAGCCCAGAACATTGCCGGTAAGCCCAGTGGCATCATATCTGTTGGCATTGGCATAGGCCCCGAGAACTGAAACGCTCGTTTCTGCCAGCCCAATCCGATAACGTGCGACAAGATGATGATGACGCCCACAGAAAATCCGATTTCTCTCACTAGACCAGTAGCTTCTCTTGCGAACAATCCAGGTTTACTTGAACTCATTCTTTTTCAAGCACCTGATCTAACAGTTTTAGGGACTATACCATTTAAAACTTTCCATTAAGCCTAAACTTAAATAGACAAATCGAAATTAAGACATGGTAAAGCGCTCAACGGATGAACAAAATTGTCGTTTCTGAGAAAGAAGAAAGAACAGACAACACGAATTTTGTACGCCACAGACATGCATGGTTCAGAAGGAGTCTGGAGAAAATTCCTCAACGCATCAGTCATGCTAAATGTCAACGTCGCAATCTGCGGAGGAGACTTGACTGGAAAGATGATAGTGCCTGTTGTCGAACAAGCTGGCAAATTCGCATACTATTTCATGGGACAAAATCACCTCGTCGAAAAACCAGAGCTAGACGCCACCTTCAAGCGTGTCCGGGGAATTGGCTATTACCCATACCAGACTAATGCGAAAGAATACGAAGAAATGACACACGACCCAAAGAAAGTGGACAGAGTTTTCCACGAACTCATGCTTTCCACGCTGGAGCGTTGGCTTAACCTCATACCCCAGAAAGTACCCAAAGAAACAAGGGTTGTAGTTTGCCCTGGCAACGACGACAGACCGGACGTGGATGAACTGGTCAATTGCCATGAATCAATAATTAACGGTGAAGGAAAGATCATACAGATCGACGAGACCCACGAAATGGTTAGTTGTGGTTGGGTGAACCCTAGCCCTTGGAAAACCGCCCGAGAAGAACCCGAAGAAAAGCTTGAGGAACGACTAGAAAAGTATGTCTCCGAAGTCAAAAACAAGGAAACAGCCATATTCAATTTTCACGCTCCGCCATTCCAAACAAAACTTGATGAGGCACCTCTCTTGGATGAGGAGTTTAACCCGATCATTCATGGGGGAAGCATAGTCATGGTCCCTGTGGGATCGAAGACCGTGAGAAAAATGATCGAGAAGTATAAGCCTTTCTTGGGATTGCATGGTCACATTCACGAAGCTGCAGGTTGCGTGAAGATAGGACCGACTCATTGTGTTAACCCTGGCAGCGAATATGCTGAAGGAATCTTGCGAGCTTTCTTGATCGAGTTTACGGGTGGCAAATTCAGTAAGCTTCAGAGGATCGAAGGATAGGGCAACAATTATGTCGTGGCTTCTAGAAAGAGAAGTCGTTCGCGAATTGCCCGCGGAATGGAAGGGCATCGTCCCAACCGAAGTCTTCATCGGCGAATCAGAGAAAATTGTCGAGGAAGCAAGAAAGACAGGCTTAACTCTGCGAATCCTTGGCGGTCTCGCAATCGCTATGCACTGCAGAAACCAAGTAGAGTTTGCCAAGAAACTGAACCGAACAGGAACAGGCGTGAATGAAGGGCAAGAGTACAGCGACATCGATTTCGTGGCCTACAGAAAACAAAGAGACAAACTGAAAGACTCTTTCGATAAGATTGGCTACGTGAAACGCAGGGCAACGCTTTCTTCCGCTGCCTCAGAGCGACAAATCTACTATCACCCAAAGGGATGGTTCTATGTTGATGTATTTTTCGACCAACTCATAGTTGCAAACCATCCTATTGACTTCCGTGGCAGGCTGGAATTGGATTACCCAACTGTAACAGCAACGGACATGCTACTAGAGAAAGTTCAGATGTGGGAAGCGTTCGGCACGAAAGATCTGAAAGACTGCTTGCTTCTCCTGCTCTCCCACGACGTCAATACAGACGCTGACAGAGAAGCCATAAACGCCTCCTACATCTCGAAACTACTGGCCCAAGACTGGGGATTCTGGTACACAGTCACAACTAATCTCCAAAACATCAAGCGATTCATCACAGAGATTGACAAGCTGGGTCCGCAAGCCAAGATCGAACCAAACACTATCTCTGAAACAGAACGAATCAACATCAAAAAGAAAGTCAGTACCTTGATTAACGGAATAGAATCCGAGCCAAAAGCCTTCGGATGGAAGATGAGGGCGAAGGTTGGTACAAAGAAGCAATGGTACTGCCATGTCGAACGCCCCGATACTGTAGGAGGCTTCGGAATATGGGAAGCCATTCTCAGAAAAGGAGAGTAACACAAGCGAAAGGTTAATGAAGGAAAGTTCTGCGTTATCTTTCGGGTTTGCCGGTCAGAGGGCGCGGGTCCCACCTGATCCCATCCCGAACTCAGAAGTTAAACCGTGTTCCGTTTCCAGCTGTAGTGTGGTCTTCGGCCACGCGAACCTGGGAAAGCTGGCAGCCCACTTCAACATAAAATAAACCTGTCGGCATATTTACCCAAACTTTATAACTGAGCGCTTATTGTTGTGGGGAACTGGTGAAAAAATGAACATCTTGGCGGTACTCGCAGTCTTGACGAGCCAATTCGGCGTGGGAGGAGACATTATATCACAGATCCTAAGCATTGTCTACATTTTGTTCTTCGTCGTTTTCATATTCTACGGCCAGAGAATTCAGATGTACGCCATGATCAGAGAGGTCGAAGGCTCGCTTTACAAGCTGAAATTCATGCGGGAGGAAGGAAGAAAGACCGCGGTGGAAACAATAAAGGAAATCGGCAAACCACAGACTGATCCAGCCCCGCGAGTAGACCGCTACCTAGAATACTTCACGATCTCACCACAGAGTATGGACCCTGCTGGCATCGTGGATAAGCTCGATCACATACTAGATGTCAGGGATGCTCGACTAAAGGATGAGGTGAAGCTGATGGCCCCTGCCACAGACGAAGCTCAGACCTATAATCTCGAGAACACCCTGGAAGCCGCGATGGCACTGAACTATATTTACAAAGTTGTCAGACACTATTACATTCAAGGCAAGAAAACACTGAGCTTCTACACAATCATGCAACTGCAGATGATATTGCCACTGGTTATGAAAGAAGCTGAAGCATACGCCAGTGCATTGAAGGCATTCGCCTACGGGCAACCCATAGGGGATGGAGCTGGAGCGCTGGTCGCAGCAAAACTCATGCATGGCTATGAAATACGGAAGGTTCCGAAGGACTGTGTTATGGCTACCGTGCCGTTTGAAGGACGAACAGCCGTTGTTATTAAGGCAGAGGGACCAGGAGGAAACGTAGGCAAGCCAGGTGACTCAGTGAAGACGATAATTGAGGAGAATGAAGGAAAAATTGCCTCAGTAATCATGATCGACGCTGGTCTGAAACTTGAAGGAGAAAAGGTAGGAGAAGTGGCAGAAGGGATTGGCGCTGCCATCGGTGGACCAGGAGTTGATCAGTACAAGATAGAGGAGGCAATATCTCAGTACCACATTCCAATATACGCTGTGATAGTGAAAGAAGACATCGGTGACGCGGTATCGCCTATGCGCAAAGAAATCTCAGAGTCAGTTGACAAAGCAATCGAAAGAGTCAAAAGCGTTGTCATAGAACGCACCAAGGAAGGCGACAAAATCATAATCTTCGGTGTTGGCAACACCATCGGTGTAGGGCAATAGGAGGAAAAAACTTGAAATCAACAACATCAGCTGCGACAAGCAAGATATCTAACTTCCTTAACATTATTGTGCTGGTTGTCTTAGCATTAGCCTTAGTTTCACTCGCTATGGCGTTCAACGCATTCATGGAGGGTGAGGAAATCGTTGCGATATACTTGGTGATAATAGGTTTCATCGCCTTGGGCCTGTCAACTTACGTGCTTATGCAGTCAAGATCTCGAGTAGCAGCTATGAAGATTGAAACACCTAAAACACTGACAACCATAGAATGCAGGAAATGTGGCTTTAAGAACGTTAGAGAATTCCAGCGAGGCGACTATGTCTACAAAGACCTAGACAAGTGCCAGAAATGCGACGACAGACAAATAATAACTGCAATATACAGAGAAGTCAAAGAAAAAGAGAAAACATTCCCCTTCTAAGTCAGAATCTCGCAACCGTCCTTGGTCACCAGTACAGTGTGCTCAGCTTGAGTAACCGGTTTTCCACTTGACTCAACAAAGACAGGGTATCCAGTAATCGTTCTTGATTGTACCAGCTCCTTGAAAGCTTCGCGATGAAGTTCCTTGGGGACTATATTGGCTAACCAACGTTCTGCGAAGGGGAGAGTCCGATAGTGTCTTTCAATGTGTTTTAGAAGTTGCTTGGCACATGGATTTTTCAACGATCTCGGCTTCACTAGCCGGAATATCGTGATCTCTGAACTGTCCTCAACGCGACCATCGGCTTCAGGAACAGTGACGAATGGTTCTACAGCGTAGATTTCTCCTTCTTTGAGCCTTGTCAGAGACATCTGGGAAACGTTCGGAATGGAGGTGCCCGCATGTATCAAATACCGCCCAACTGAGTGCCCTGTCAGGTTTGAGATAGGTTTGAAGCCGCGGTTTTTGATCGAATTTTCAATAAGGCTGCCAATCTTGGATGTAGCCACTTCGGAACCGATATTGTCAATCGCGATTCTCAAGGCGTATTCTGCCGCGTCCACCATGCTCATGAATTCCCTGTTGAAACAGACTGTAAAGGCGGTATCCGTAACATAGCCGTCAACATGAACCCCTAAATCTACTTTCACGACAGATTTTTCTGGTATCCTTCTCTCGTCGTTTGGCGGCGAAGTGAAATGAGCGGCCACTTCGTTAATGGACACATTGCAGGGAAAGGCCGGTTCCCCGCCTTTGGAGCGAATAAGATTTTCGCTTTTCTCGCATACTTCGATAATGGGCATGTCCTCGCGGATCACAAGCTTCATTGCCTCCCGTGTCTCGCGAAGAATCTTGCCTGACAATCGGAACTTCTCAAGACTTTCTCTGTCGTAACGGCTCATACGTTTGCACCCATCTTTGAACCCTGGTCGGCTCCACGACATCCTGTATTGTCAAGAAGCGGTTTAAATGCATACCTAAGAGTTGACGAAACGCCAACACGTTCGGTTGCGTCTCCGCAAGTGAACGTCTACCTCCACGTCTCATTGCCTCTTCTTCTTATCATGTGAAGCACTCATAGCTGAGTGCACGCACGGAGAGGGGAGATCCACCGCAGTTCTTATAATCATCCCTTGAAATATTATCCTTCTTGACGAGGAATGAGTTTCCAGAAGATTCTGGTTCCTTTGGATGGTTCTGACCATTCAGGGAGAGCCCTGGAAACCGCTATCCAACTTGCCAAGAAGCTCAACAGCAAACTAGTGCTGCTCACGGTGTACTCCGGGACCGTTGTACCTGTTACCAGCCCTGAATTGGCTTTGCATGCTCCCGCGACAATTCCCGACGCGACTTCTGCTGCGCTGTCCCAGATGGCAATTGAAGGCGCTCGCAACCATGGCGAAAAAATTCTGGCGGAAGCCAAAGAGAAAGCGAGGTTGGAAACGATAGAGGTTGAGACTGAACTTGCAGAAGGAAATGCTGTCGAGACAATAGTGAGAAGGTCAAAAGAAGAAAAGTTTGATATGATCGTAATGGGCGCGAGGGGGTTAGGTACAATAAGGAAACTTTTCATCGGAAGCGTCAGCGAAGGCGTCATTAAGAATGCGCACTGCCCAGTTCTGATAGTGAAGTGAACTGCGCAGTCAGCTCAGGATCTCTAACATCTGGGCTCTAAACACGTGAACAGAAATATGAACGACCGATGAGCACACACAAAATAGAAAGAGAGGCTATTTCTTCCCAATGGTTTTAGGGTCAACTTGCCTTCGCTTTCCATCCTTGTCCACAACATAAAAGTGAAAGTCATATTCGTCGCAGTAGTTCCTGAACTCTATGTATCGTTCTTTGTTCCCCTCAAACATTTCCTCTGTTGCCACCTCACAAATGCGCCTTAAACAGCCTTTCTCCGCTACGATGTCTGGAATGCTCTCCCCGATTTTGGATGGTTCTTCCCAGCCTTCCAAACTTGCCTTCACCGCCCAATTGTCCCTCTCTAATTCATTGGCAATCTCTCTAACACATGCGTCATGATTGGCCAGTTTGTCTGATTTCTTCCTGCTCATCTCAATGCCTAATGTTGTGATGTCTAGTGTGCCTATTTAACGATTCGAAACGGAAAATTTCAAGCAAACGCACTAACCATCGAGGTGATTATTCGAATTTCCATCAATTCTTTCGGTTAATGCTGATGATTTTGCCCCTACTTGCAGGTACCTTGTTCATCAGAAAGAAGCTTCTGAAAACACAAAATTGGTTATTCTCTCAGAAAGAGTCCCAAGATCTGCTAAAGTAGCTCTTTTGCGGATTTTAGGTCTTTCATCACGTTTTTGAACGCTTTTGGCAAGTCATCGAGGTATATTGATTGGCGTTTGATGCCTTCCTGCACTGTTCCAGCTGCCAAAAGAGCTGTACCCAACATATCGCTCACTATGGGTTCTGGAAAGACGAGGAGGGCAATGCCAGCCTTTACGAGTAGTGATTTGTTTCCGCTCTTCCACAGTTTCTTGGCAGGGTCGGCGCCATCTGCTGTGGTCGTCCTAACCAGAGCAGCGGTATCTGCGTGGTCTTTGCTCATTTCCTTTATTGACGTAGCCAACGCCTTGAACTCTTCAGTCTTCATCCAGTTCACTCTTGTAATTCTGCAGATTATGAATTTTGAAGGAAAAAAGCTTTCTGAGGACGCAAACTGTGAAGAGCGCCGCTTTTCGGGCATTCAATCAGGTTTTTTTATTCTCAGGATTCAATATTGCCTAACGTGCGCGAGCAAAATATAGCGGAACATGTTAAATTAGATTGCAGCGCTTGCATGTTTCAACCTAGATTGGTTGGTATCCTGCACTCAGTACAGGTCTTTGCGGGCGCTTATTTCAAGGCAAACCTCATAACCATTAAAAGACACTCTGAAAAAAAGGAAAAGGGACGTGTAAGCCAATAGGCAAGATTCGACCGCTTCTAGCGTTTGCAGGTAGAAGCATAGGAATTGTTGTCATTGTTTTTGTTCAATCCCTAGTCGGCGCCATCCACGTCTTCTTCGGACTATGGCTTCTCTCCGTCTCCGCCATGGATTTCCTGTACAGCTTGTACACTACCGTTTTCGGGTTGATGTCTCTACTTTTCGCGCTCGGGTTCTGGATGGGAAGAAGCTGGGGATGGCTTGGCACAGTCTCCACTTTGCTGTTTGTCACGATAGCGGATGCTCTGACACTTCTCGACCTGCCAAGTATTCCAGGCATCCCGAAACTTGGTGCCTTCGCAGAAATCGCCTACAGCGTGATCCTCTTGCTCTACCTCTTTCAACCTCATGTAAGGCACGCAAGGGCTGAGAAGACGCCGTTCCGAAAACCAGAATAGCACATCCATGGCAATAGGCTTTGAGGTGGTTGTTGTTGAAGGAGTGGAAATGCGTGTTGGTTGGGCATCATGACAACGTTGGCAAAGTGATTGAGGACTGGGAAAAAGCAGGTTGGCGGCTGCACACCTGTGCTTGTGCTGGAAACGCGGCAGTAACTTTGGGCACGAATCACCACCTGCTGTCTGAAAAAGGAGAATAAAACCAAAATGCTCTCAAAGAAAGGAGATTGACTGGAGACTCATGAAGCCAATCAAGGAATGGCAAAAAACCATCACCGAGTACGCCATCGATCACGGGTTCAACTGGAACCCAAGCGACATAGACACCATGCTGCTGAGGATACACAGCGAGGTCTCGGAAGCCGGCGAAGCAGCCAGAGACGAAAACAAGCAGGAGCTAGCGGAGGAGATGGCTGACATCTTCATCAGGCTGGCCAACGCATGCGAAGTAATGGGCATAGACCTCGAAGCCGAAGTAGCCAAAAAGCACGAAAGAAACCTTCAGAGAGACAAGCTGCACGGAAGAAAAAGGAAATGAACAGAAACGTTAGCGTTTTATATGGTATTTCTCTATCACGTTTTTTGCTTTCTCGCGTTTTCTTCGGTGCTCTTCCAAGAACTTGTTTAGTTTCTCGGTCAAGTCTTTCTTGCATTCACCGCAGAGTCTTTTCCCAGTTTTGCATTCCTGTTCTCTTTCTACTAGCTTTCGATCGTCTTCCTCAAATAGGTAATAATAGTACTGGAAGATCGAGCAGACGGTTGGATCGGCGCCTGTTTTTCGCTGTTCCGTAGCTGTTCCTTTGCCGCCGGTGAATGCATTCCATATCTTGCGTTTCACCAACTCTGGAGGGTCCATGGTGAAAATGCTGGTTTCAGGTTCGGAAGCGCTCATTTTTCCGCCTGCGCCGAGTCCAGGAAGGAAACGGCAGTGTATCTGTGCTGGTTTGTGATAGCCGAGTTTCTGGGCTATATCGCGTGTTACCCGCCAGTATGGGTCCTGGTCTATGGCAGCTGGTATCAGTGCAGGAACGTTTTCGCCCGTCAGTTTCTTGTGGATGAAGCAAGGCGCAGCTTGCAAGGCGGGCCAAAATATCCAGCCAATATTTGTGCTATCTTGGAAGCCAAAGCTCGATCGTGCCGTGGAATACGTTATGCGCTTGGCAACTTCCAGTGTTATGTCATAAAGCAGGTCGATATCTTCAACGTCGTAAATTATGAACGTGTTTTCAGGTTTGAACCCTAATGCAATCAGGTCCAGCGCGTTCTCGTAAGCGTAATTGCGAGTCGCCTTGAGCGAGCTGTCGTCATCTATGAGGAATTTTTCGTCATCTGTCATCTGAAAGTAGAGGCGAGCGTTGAATTTCTCCTGCAAGCTACGCGTGAATATCCAAGGAACCAAGTGCCCAATATGAACAGGACCCGAGGGACCTCTACCCGTATAAAGCACAAATTTTGTTCCTTTTTCATACAGGTCGAGAACGCTATCGAGATCACGGTGGGAGAAGAATATTCGCCGCTGAAGCTGAAGGTGAAGCTCATCGGTGTGTTTCGTGACTCTCTTCAGCAATTCTTCCGTGAGGGGTTGGGTTCCAAACTCGCGGATTAAGCGTTCGTAGTCAACTTTTCCCTTGACCTCCCAAGGGGTCACAACCATATCGCTTTCTCCGGTTCCGGGCGTAGCCATGCAAAATCACTAGAGCCTTTTAACGATGAGTGAAATCTTCAGTCATATATTCTTTTTCAGAACAGGCCACACCCTGCTGCATCTGCGGAGTACCCAACGGGAGAAGTCAGACTTGACTACTCAGTTGAGAAAAGACCAAAGCACGTTCCGAGAGCCTATGCCGAGATATCAACACGCTTTTATTAGCGACCATCAGACTACAATATAAAAATTACATTTCACTCTTAACGAGGCAAACACAATGGTTGAGCTAAGAGCGTACGAGCAGAAATTACTCGCATCCCTTGAGAAATTGAAGGGCAAGGGGTCTGTGGAGAATTTGATGTATGAAAGTAGCCTCCCCGACGCTGCAGTCATGCGCTCCGCGCTCACCCTCCAGGAAAAGGGACTAGTCAAGATACATGTTAAACCACAAATAGTAATCAAACTGAATGACGAAGGCAAAACCCACTCCCAAAATGGTTTGCCTGAAAGGCGCTTAGTCAATGCTATAGTTGCCCTGGGCGGAAGAGCTACTCTTGGTAAAGCCTCTGAAGAGGCAGGCTTAGAGAAACATTTTGTACAGATCGCTTTGGGATGGATACAGCGCAAGAAATGGGCAATCTACGATTCAAAAACCAATACATTGACAACGGCGACGACGCCAAAGGAAGAGGCAGACGAAAAACTGCTCCAACGCCTGGCAAGTTGCCCGGAACTCCTGATAATGGATCAATTGGGGGAAGAAGAGAAAACAGCTGCCCAAACTCTTAAGAAACGACAGCTCCTTGTAACTGCGGACAAGACCGCAAGGATCTTCGAGATAACTGAGCAAGGCAAAAAGTCAATTCGCGAAGGCACGATGAGAGCAGAAGTCACGCAGCTGACGCCTGAGCTCATAATCACCGGCAAGTGGCGAGAAGCCAAACTTCAGAAATACAATATTCAAGCACCAGTCGCAAGAACTTGGCCTGGAAAAAAACATCCCTACCTCGCCTTCCTTGATGAAGTACGCGAGAAACTTGTCAATCTTGGTTTTAAAGAGATGACGGGTACCAACGTGGAAACCAGTTTCTTCAACTTCGACGCGCTCTACACTCCACAAGATCATCCCGCGAGAGAGATCTTCGGCATTTACTTCGTGAAAGAACCACTGTACGGCGACATAGATCCGTACAGGAAAACGGTAACCAGAGTCAAAGCAACTCATGAAAACGGCTGGAAAACTGGAAGCACAGGTTGGGGATACCAGTATAGCCGGCAGGAAGCCAAACGTCTCATCCTGCGAGGACATGGAACTTGCCTGAGTGCAAGAACGCTACTCGGCAGAGATCTCGAGATTCCTAGCCGATACTTCAGCATAGCTCGATGCTACAGACCCGAGGTCGTTGACAAAACGCATCTTAGTGAATTCAACCAGGTCGAAGGAATAGTTGTAGATTCAAAACTAAACCTAACGGACTTACTTGGCGTTCTTGGAAAATTCGCGGTCGAGATCGCAGGAGCCGATAAAGTTAGGTTCAAGCCAGACTATTTCCCATTTACCGAACCAAGTGTTGAGCTCAGCGCCTTCAAAGAAGGCTACGGGTGGGTAGAATTTGGCGGATCGGGCATTTTCCGTCCAGAAGTCACACTTCCCTTAGGCATTAAGGTCCCAGTAATCGCTTGGGGTTTGGGAGTTGATCGGCTGTTCATGATGCGATCGGGCATAGAGGACATACGCTATATTTTCAGTCAAGATTTGGATTGGCTCAGAAGAAAAGAGGTTTCTTAGGATGCCGACAATTGACGTGAGTATCTCGGAACTCGAGAAACTGCTCAACCTGAAGCTTGATGGAGACATTACAAAGCTCGATGAGATTCTGGCGTTTGTCAAGAGCGAAGTCAAACTACTTAACCAAGATGAAGACCTCGTTAGCGTTGAAATTAAGGATACAAACAGACCGGATCTTTGGGGAATCGAGGGTCTAGCCCGAGCATTGAGAGGATACCTGAATCTGTCAAAAGGAGCTAGAGAATACAAGGTTGGCAAACCCATAGTCGATGTTTTTGTCGATTCTCGCCTTGCGAATATTCGTCCCTTCTTAGGCTGCGCTATCATAAAAAACGTGAAACTGACAGACACAATTATCCGCGGACTAATGCACATGCAAGACAAGCTCGATCAAACCTACGGGCGAAGCAGGCAAAAAACTTCTATTGGGCTTTACGATTTTAGCCTTATTGAGCCGCCGCTAAGCTACACTGTTTCAAAACCAGATGAAACCAGCTTCGTTCCATTGGGTTTCACGGAAAAAATGACCTTGAGAGACATACTGGAGAAACATCCGAAAGGCATCGAATATGGGCATATCGTCAAGAAACACAATGTCTACCCAATTCTGATGGATTCCAAGAAGAGAGTCCTGTCTTTTCCACCGATAATCAACTCGAATGACCTTGGCAAGGTTTCTGCGGAAACACGGCACGTTCTTGTCGAGGTTACCGGAACCTTGCATGAGACAGTCTTGAACACGTTGAAACTTGTCTCGTTAGCGCTGGTTGATCGCGGCGGAACACCATATGCGACCACAGTTCACTATGAATCCAAACCAAAGCGGAAGGTCATAACTCCCGAATTCAGCGGCAAGATAGTTGAATTGGACATTGAATACGCGAGCAAAGTTCTCGGATTAGAACTAACTGGAAAACGGATCGCGTCGTTGCTGGGCACGGCTGGATTTGGGGTTCAGAAAATTGGCGCAGAATCTGTGTTGGTGCAGGTGCCTTCGTATCGCATCGACGTGATGCACCAGGTTGATTTGATTGAAGATGTTGCCATCGCCTATGGTTACAATAATATTAAGCCTCTGTGGCGCGATTTGCCGACCACTGGTTGTGCATGCTCCCAGCAACGCTGGCTGAACATGACGCGTGAACTGATGGTCGGGTCAGGATTCCAGGAAATACTGACTTACACTATGACTAACCCTGAGAATCTGCTGACCCGAATGAACCTTACCGAAGGAGTTGGAGGCCCGTCTGGCTTGGTTGAAATCGCCAATCCTAAAGTTGTCACCATGACTTGTCTGAGGAATTGGCTTCTGCCCAGCCTGATGGAGTTTCTCAGCAATAACCAGTCGGTAGAGTTTCCGCAGAAAATCTTTGAGTTGGGCAAAGTCACCGTGCTTGATGAATCGAAAGAGACCAGGACAAAAGATGAAGAAATCCTAGCAGCGGTTATCACACATCCAAATGCGAATTTCAGCGAGATCAAGTCCGCAGTAGACGCTTTGCTAATGAACCTAGGAGTGCCATGGCAGACTGAGACTTCAAAGCATTCGAGTTTCATCGAGGGGCGCGTGGGCGAAATTGTCGTGAACGGAGCAACTGTGGGTGTACTAGGCGAAATAAGCCCGATAGTACTGGGGTTGTGGAAGCTTGAGAACCCGGTTGTTGCATTTGAATTAGATGTTGCTAACGCATTGTCCGTGAGAATGCAATAGTCTTCATGTAGCTGCAGAGCTTTCACAGCTTCAACTATTGTCTCCCTGTCGCTAGCGTTAATACTGCTTAATTTTTCTGCCAGGCAAGCCAAAATACCTGCGTTTTCCTGTGGCTTCAGAGCATGAGCATGTGGCGCGGGGTGTGGGATTTGAACCCACGCGGCCTTTCGACCACAGACTTAGCAGGCCTGCCCCCTACCAGGCTAGGGCAACCCCGCCCTGTTTTCTCCTGATTTGGTAGGTTTTGATGTTGCCTGGACCCTGCTGAGTACTTGTCTTCATTTGCGCTTCCTCAGGAATATTAGGCTATCTCTCTGGCAGACGTATTCGAAGCCAGCTTCTAGGAGAAGTTATGATTTCTTCGGGTTTCTCTGCGATTTTGACTGTGAATTCGTCGTTGGTTGATTCTCCGAATAGGGTGTGTTCGATGTTTATGTAGATCTCGGTGCTTTCGAGTTTCTTGTGGCCAAGGAAGTGCTGAACGTAGTACGGGTCCTTTGTTTGGTGGTACAGCGTCGTTGCAGCCAAGAAATCGGGCGTCTCCGAACGACAGTATCGTTTAGCCCCTTTCGCAAGCGATAGTGTCGCTTGTTGCCACTCTCAAACGGCATATTCTATGAAGCGTACATGTCAACAGCTGATTGCCAATGCTACATGTATCCGCCTGTGGGTTCTGGCAGCGCTTTGTATTCCGGCTTCTCGGTTATCATGCTGCACAGGAATGCGACGGTGTTCTGTAGGTCCGCTTTGGTTTCGCTGTCTATTTCCGAGTTACTATTCCAGCTGACTTCTTTCACTGTGTTGCCTTTCTCCACTCTAAGGTAGTAATCCATTTGCGGTGTCGATCTACCTGTCGTTTTTGGTGGGAAGGTTTGTGGAAGGTTGAAGAAGTCTATCTCGTCAAGTTTTTGGTCTATCTGCTCCAGTTCTTCTGTGGAGAGTATCATTGTTGTCGTTTTTGTGCCGCTGAGAATCAGGTCTTTCGTGAACGCGCCGCTGAAAGTGTTTAGCTCGTTCTTTGCTCCCACTCCGTACTTAAACTGGATGTTTATCGGGTTTTGTGTTGAGTCGTATTTTGGGAGGACGTTGCCGAGAAATACGTAGGCTACGATGAGCCCTGAGAAAACACAGATGAGGATGATGGCTGTTATCAGCTTTCGCGTCTGAGCCACCCGTAAGTATTGCGCAGGCGAGTTACTAGAACCTATTTTTTGGAACAGTTGTTCTAAGATTGTGAACAGATTGCTTTCAAGATCGTTAACGCGGCTTCTTCGTTTAGCTCGCTGAGAATCTCGTCTGTGTTTCGGGAGCCTTCGCGGTCAACCTGAACAGCGGTGCTTTGCCGTCTTGCTTCGTGCTTCTTTCGCCTGCTCTTGCCAGGTAGCTTTGTGCTTCCAGGGCTTTCACCCTGACCTCAACTACTGTGTAGCGTTTCCTCTCCAGCCCTCTGAGTTTCGCGAAGTTCTTGAATATATCCCAGACCGCCTGAGGCTCTTCCTTTGACAAGATGTGGAATATGGCTTGGTTTAGCGTGGCTTCTCTGCCTTTGAAAACGCTCAGCTCTGAGCCCTTGCGGTGTTTCCGCGTCACCTCATTTTTTGCCTTCTCCCCGTGAAGCAGCGGGAAAACTGAAGGGAGCGGAACTGTCTAATTACACATTCTATGCCTGTTTTTGCCGTTTTGGCTCGAGGTAGAGTGTTTGGGCATGCCAAAATGCGCGGCGCAATTCGCTCTTGGAGACCTTATTTATGCAAAAATGCGAGGATTATGGAGGGGGCTGGGAAGTGCTTTCGACCGTGGTTTGCTGCGGGGTTTGCGGCATGCCGTAACGTTTCACGGGTGCCCAACGAGAGGGCGCGCCTGGTTTTCCTCTGGGGGAGGTTTTGCGCGGGCTAGTTCTTGTCAACCAGGTGCGCGGTTCCGTCTGGGCAATAGACTTTCCCGTCTATGAAAACACGCTTGTAACGTTCTCGGCATATCCGGTGTTGGGTGCAGCCGTCACAGTCTCTTGAAAGCACTTGTTCGCCTCCTGACGAGTCCAACGGGTAGGCGCAATCGCCTAATAAGCTCTTGTAACATGGGGGTATATACCTGGGGTTCAGGCGTTCTTCTTCGGTGACAGGGTTATCACGAGTGAATCGGCTTGCGCCGAGACGTTTTCGGCCAAGAGCGGCGACTACAACTCGCAAAATTGTTCAAAGAGTCACTGCAAGAGTTGCCGTCGGACTTGTTTAAGGAGGTGTTGCCAGCTTTCAAGAGAGTTGACCAAGTTATGGAGTTCCTAGAATTTCTCCATCAACTAGGAGGCATGCAAACTTGCTGCACATCAACAAGGGAACCCTGCGGGAACCCCGCCTGCGAAATTCGGGCATGCGCCAGAAGTAAAGGTTACAGAACCTGTGCAGAATGCGTAGAGCATAAAACTTGCTCAAAACTTGATTTTCTCAAACCACACCATTCAACCTTGCTGTCTGACCTCGATTTCATTAAGAAGAATGGCTTTGACCAGTATGTAGACCAGATAGTCGCAAAATACAAGGCAAAACCCATAATTATCAACTAAACTCTACTAAACCCATTATTCTTTTTCTCGCTCTTCATCATGGTTTGAGTCTGAAAGAAGAAAATATTCTGTATCTGAGAATTAAGCGCGTGCGGTGTGAAGCCCATTGATGAGACAATTCAGACTTTCTGCAAAGTCATAAGTACAAAATCAACCATTAACATACTAGGGGGAAGAGACGAATGAAAGAAAACGTCTTGCCTGTATTCGTTTTGCTTCTTTCGTTTCTGCTTCTGAACCCTCTCATTGGAAATACTGCGAGGGTCGCCTTCAGTCAAAGCGCGTCGACTGATTGGTCCATGTTACAAAAGGACTCTCAACACACTGGATTTGCCCCCGGTTCTGCTCCGGATTCTCCCCAGCTGAAGTTCAGCGAGAACCCATACGGCGATTTCTACTATGGGACTGATACGTATGGGGTCCTGCTGCATCCGGTCCTGCTATATTCGCATTCGCCAATCATATTGGGCAATAAAGTAATAGTTTCAGGAGTATTATACCGAGATGAGGTCTACAACTATAGCCTCACCGCCTTGGACAAAGCAAGCGGAAAATTTTTGTGGACTTCGCCAGTTGGTTTTGAGGATGTAGCAACACCTGCTGCTTACAATGACAAGATCGTGGTTCCTTCACGGGATGGATATTTGTACTGTTTTGATGCCGATACTGGAGATTTGGTTTGGAAATTCCAAATCCCGTGGAATTTTCAAGGTTGGGTCGCGCCCTCTCCAATAATTCAGGATGGAATCGTCTATCAAGTAGGGGGCAGTAGTGTCTATTCCGTATACTCGATAAGTCTGCTTGAGATGGAAAATGAAACTACACCAAAATTGGTCTGGAAGCATGATTTGACATTAGACGCGCCGATAAATCATACAGTCATATCTTCACCAACATACGGTGATGGCAGGATTTTTCTTGCGTATTCGGTGTTTACGCGCCAGAACGATGAGAATTGTACCAACAATCTAATCTGCCTAGGCGCGGATGATGGAGGATTATTATGGAACAACACGGTTGCTAATTGCCCCTCCATATTTACGTTTGATTGCCCGACACCCTCTTTTTCCAACGGGTGCGTCTACGGCGAAGCATACGGAACGGTTTATTGCTTTGAGGCTGTCTCTGGAAAACTTCTATGGAGTTTTGGGTCTAGCGGAGGGGGAACATCCCCGGCAATTGCGTTAGGTAGGCTGTACGTTGGAACAGCAGTAGTGAGAAACAACACTCTCTTCTGCTTAGACGCTAGTAATGGAAATGTGATTTGGCAACATGGCGGTTTTATGGGCGGTGGGGGCCCTATCTACGCGGTTGCCTTGTCATCGCCTACTGTTGCAGATGGCAAAGTGTTCATTTGTTCGATGCTGCCATCACATGAAGAGTTTTATGCTTTGAACGCGGCGAATGGAGAATCTGTTTGGAATTATACAGCAGTTGTGTCTCCTCCGGCTATTAGCGAAGGAGCCGTGTACATAACAGAAGTATCCGCTAATAGTAGCTATGTTACTGCTTTCGGCGTTCCTGAATACTTCCGTTTGAGAATAAATTCTTTGTTAGGAAATACTACCGGCGGAGATTTCTATCCAGTAAATTCGACAGCCCATATATCAGTCGACGCTCCTCTGAGTGTGAGCGAAGGTGTGAGGTACGTTTTTGCAGGGTGGACTGGAGATTTTGTCTCGGATGCAATAACAGCCACCTTTTTAATGGACAGTTCAAAAACATTGTCAGCAAACTGGAAGCTCCAATACTATCTTACCGTAGACTCCCCCTATGGAAGTCCAACGGGGGAAGGATGGTATGACGCAAATTCCACTGCCTTTTTTTCGGTTAATCCGACTGATGGTTTCGTAATTCAGAACCATTTCTTGTATTGGGTTGATGACTCCACATCCAGCGATGTAGCCTCCAGCATATTGATGGATAGTCCCAAGAAAGTCACTGCAGTTTGGGAAAACAATGCATCTTCTCTGTTTCTTCGGGGCACAGCTATTGGGGTAACGCTTGTTGTCCTTGTTGTCGCTGGAGTTATTATTTTCCAGAGAAGAAAAAGGAAATCATGTTAGCCTTGAGGCAAGAAT
>CAZWBY010000011.1:0-5023 GCA_964632825.1 uncultured Candidatus Bathyarchaeia archaeon | reverse complement strand
TTTTTGTCTGCAGCAGCATCCCAACAACCCCAGAAATTGATCGTACGCGCGCTCTAGAATTCGCAATCTAGGAATTATGGTTATCAAGAAGCCTTAATTGCATCCATTCCACTAGCTAAGTGGCTAAACAGGGCAAGCTGGAATAGATTGAACAAGCGCATAGGCGTCTTGATGTATCAGACAAGCACCAGCAAAGGTCAAGAACTGGTCGCCCAACGAATGGTTAGAGACTTCATCGCGCTCGGACACAAAGCCTACCTCATTACCAGCACTTATCACGACGGCATGGAGGTTATTCCTCCTGAGAGCCTAGCAGAGAACAAAGGCTACGTTTTTGTTGACGATCCAGAGCTCGGGATTCCTGTGATTCGCGTCAATAGCTTCATTGTCAAGTGGCCCCGCCGTCGCATAAACTTTAGAGACACCGTTTCCATGCTGGAAAAGGTGGTTGATGAATTCGACCTGAATGTGCTAGTAACGCACAGCACGCTCTGGAACGGACCCGAAGAAGTCGCCAAATTCGTTGCCTGGAGACGATACATGCGAGACCTAGGAGGCTACAAAGACCCTATAGTGTTCTGCCACATGTCACACTTCCAAGAGCCTTCCGAAAAACGCTATTCTCTGGGCGAGAGAACATTCCGAATGGCTTGGAACAAGTTTTCCCTCTCCCAAATCCTCAAAACAGCAAACCTAGTGCTTGTAGTCACTCCGTTGGAAAAAGACGCAAAGACCAAAATGGGATGCTCACCCAAAAAATGTTTCTTATTCCCAGGCGGCGTTCACGAAGAACAAATTCTACAATTTGCTGCTGCCGACACAAGCCATTTCCTGAAACGATACAGTATTCCCAAGAAAGCAAAACTGGTATCATATCTCGGAACTTTGGAGCCTAGAAAGAATCCTCTGGGGGTCTTGAAGGTCGCCCAACTGCTCAAAGATAGACCCGACATCCACTTCGTGATCGCTGGAAAGGGGAACCCAAATTACGCGGACAAAGTGAGAAAAGAAGCGAGTCGGCTGCCAAACGTTACTTACCTTGGTGAAGTGGATAACAAAGACAAGATCAATCTCATAAAGTCTTCATACATCAACATCCTCTTGAGCCAGTTGGAAGCACTTGGTTTAGCCCAATTGGAGTTCATGTATTTCGGCGTGCCTGTCGTAACTTCAGGTGTTGGCGGTCAAGCTTGGCTGGTTCAGAACGGCCGAGAAGGAATTCATACAAGAGGCCCCGAAGACACGGCTGGAGCAGCAAAAGCCATACTCAGTGTTGTTAATGACCCAGCCCTTCGGGAAAAGTTGTCTCAAAATGCTCGAACAAAAGCCAGAGGCATGACTTCTTGGCAAATTATGAAAGACTTAGATGAAGCAATAAGCCGAGAGCTGATGCGGGAGAGTGGCTGGAGACGGATACCTTCTGAAGCCCGGGAAACGCTGGTCGAATCGGAGCACGTTTTGAAAACGTGGTCGACTAGCAGTTGGAGCGTAGTTGCAACTAATCGAAGGCTCTTCGTGAAGAAAGGACGCCTTTCAAAGAGAATCGCCGAGATTCCCCACGGGAGCATTGCTTACATAGAACATTCGAGACGTTACCCGTGGGGGTTCCTACTTGCTGGTTTCCTGCCTGCTTTGATTATTCTGTTGGAGCCCTTGTGGCGACTAATTCTTAAAGAGACGTTTACTTTGGCTGCACAAAGCTTGTTGACCTACGTAACTCAACCAATCTACGCGTTCATCTCGCCTCAGGCACTCCTCTTACTGGTAGCTCTTATTCCTTCAGTCATCGGTGGGGGAACCTTCGTGTATGAAGCCCGGGCAGGCTTCAATTTGCATGTGCCAGGCGCAAAACCCGTTTACCTTCCTCGCAGACTTGGTGAAGTCATCACGTTCGTTAGGAAGTTACAAGACGAACAGGGAAAACCAGGAACAAGATTGGAAGACATCGAAAGATAGCCTCACCTCAGGAATATTTTGTATATCAAGAGAAAAAGGAAGGACATGAAATTGCCACCGAAAAAACAGCTCAAGGCGAAGGCGCTGTTCTTGGACTACGATGGAACCATAGGTCCTCTGAACGTGAGCAGGGCTAAATCTGCAGTGCTTCCCGACAATATGGCGGTTCTAGAACAAATCGGTAGACTAATTCCTGTAGCCGTGATAACAACCAAAGATCTCAATTTCATAGTGGGAAGGACTCCATTCGCAAGAGCCTGGGCGGGACTAGCAGGTTTAGAGATAAGAATCGGCAGCGAAGTGCACAAGGCTGAATGTTTAAGGAACACGATGCCGCCCATAACTGCTGTTTTAAAATATGCCCGAGCCTTTTCTGGAGATGGATTGATAATCGAAGAAAAACTCACCTCTGAAGGCATTACAGTTGCGTTATCGATTGACTGGCGTAAGGCTGAAAGCAGGCGCACAGCACAAGAAAGGGCTTATCAGATACTATCTTACTGCGAAAAACTGCCGGTATTTTGCGTTAGATGTGAGGGACAGCCTTTCTTCGACGTTTTCCCATGTTCTATCGATAAAGGCAAAGCTCTGCTAGCACTTAAGGAGAATTTTTGCCTTCTCGATGGTATCTTGTATATGGGTGATTCGGCGATTGACAACGCAGCCTTTGAGGTGGCTGACGTCGCCTTAGGGGTATTGCATGAAGAAACGCCGCCAAACTTGTCCTGTGACTTCTTTGTGAGATTTGAAGATGTCGCTGCCTTCCTTCGAGAACTCTTGGAAAACAACTTTCGCATTGACCCGAAATCCCGTTTCCTCACCGTAGCATACAGGCGCTAACGCACGCAACAGACGAATTGCAGGTTTTGCTTGGCTCGCGTAAACCCAGCTTGAAGCTGGTTTCTGTGGGATAGATACAATTCTCAGTCTGATTAGAAGGCGTCCAGAAGCTAGTAGAAGCAGGGTTCGAGTAAGTGGCAGCTCCGGCGAAGTCAAGCTATCCAGGAGGCGAAAATGATGAAAGCATCGCCAAGGAGATTTGAAAAATGTGATGGACCGCTGGGATTTGAACCCCTGGTCAGGTGGAAATGGCCAAACATATTCCGAGTGTTTAAGCGGATTTGGTCAGCGCTTGTTTAATATAGCAGTGCCTGAAACCTTGTGGAGCAGCGATAAAGTGTCAATGCTAAGCTTCTATTTAGTGGATGTGTTTGCCCAAGAGAAGTTTGCGGGGAATCAGCTTGCGGTGGTCCGCGATGCATCTGCCTTGTCTAGTGACCGCATGCAACAGATTGCTAACGAGATGCATTTTTCAGAAACAGCCTTCGTGCTCTCAGACTTTCAACGAAACGGCGGATATGATGTAAGGATTTTTACGCCAGCAAGTGAGTTGCCCTTTGCTGGGCACCCCACATTGGGGACCGCCTACGTGATAAAACATTTTGTTGCAGGCGAAACAGTCGGCAGGGTGGTGGTCAATTTGAAGGTTGGACAAATACCTGTTGTCTTCGAGAAGGATGCGGAAAATGGGGA
The DNA here is from genome assembly GCA_964632825.1 of uncultured Candidatus Bathyarchaeia archaeon. GTDB lineage: Archaea > Thermoproteota > Bathyarchaeia > Bathyarchaeales > Bathycorpusculaceae > UBA11855. The sequence continues at coordinate 1,534 of CAZWBY010000011.1, read as the reverse complement.
GGTTGCGTGGATGGAGCAGTTTCCACCTACCTTTGGTAAAATCTTTAGTGTTGAAGAGTTTTCCAGGATTCTGCAGCTTTCCGAAAACGCTTTCGACGGGCGTCATCCTATTCAGGTAGTTTCTACAGGGCTGCCGTTCATCATTGTTCCATTGAAAACGCTGGATGCTGTGCGAAACGCGAAGATAAACAGAGACAGGCTGGACGCGTTGGCGAAATCAACTCACGCCGGGATTCTTGTTTTCTGTCCCCAAACTTACGATAAGAAGAACGATCTTAACGTGCGTGTATTCGCCGACATGTACGGAGTTCCCGAGGATCCTGCTACAGGTTCAGGCAACGGTTGCCTAGCAGGCTATCTATCCCAACACCGATACTTCGGCGGTAACAAAATAGACGTCAAAGTAGAGCAAGGCTACGAGATAAAGCGACCCTCACTGCTTCTGCTCAGAGCACAAACCAAGGAACAGAGAATCAATGTCCAAGTGGGCGGGAGAGTAATTCCAGTAGCAAACGGCAGACTAATCTGAGCCCGCGGTAGCAAGCTAAATCAATGCAATTCCTGCCAAAATTCAAGGTTTGCTTTTTTCCTAGTCGGTCTCTCTGCTTTTCTCTCTTCCATTTCTCTTTGTATATTCTCTTCATTAAGGAATTCATCTAGAAATTGTTCGAGGTTTTCATGCAGCTTTTAGCCAGCTAGCCCCCGGTCAGGTGGAGGTGTCACCCGCACAGCCCCTTTTTTTTATCACTCGTTAGTCCAACCGACCAAGAGAATTATCATGATTGCACAGCAAGTTTGACGTATTGAAGTTACAGGTTTCTTCATTGGCGAGGCTTAGAATGCTGATTTGAAGCAAGGTGTTTCATTTTTAAGTATACATTCTTTTTCGATAATCTTTGCGGCTTCGAGCACGCGCTGGTAAAAAAACGAAAAAATGCACACTGAACACAAGAGTCAGAAGCAAGCCTCAAAAGGCAAAGAATCCACTACTAATCAAGTTCGGAAGTCTCAGAGCAGTTGATCTCTTGGAAACTCTTACTACGGATGTTTCTCTTACTTGTAAAGCTCGCCTGGTTTTTTCCAGTAAACATCGGAGTATTGCACAGGAGTGATAAGACCTCTGTGGGATTCTATGATGTCTCTGTGAACAAGCTCCTGAATTTCTAAATAATCCTCTTTTTGCACATTTGTCAATTTGACTGGCCACGGCCTAATATCTTCAGGATATTTCTCCTGAAACCACTTCATCATACCTACGTCGACAGGAGCATACAACAATTTGTACAGGATTGCAGAAGTCTCGCTGTCCGGAAGCTGGCAATAATACACGGCAATTTTCAGTGCCACATCTAGGGTCTTTGCGATTTGACCATAACTCGCTGGGGTTTCGTGTTTTGTGCTTTTCTCTTTTCTTCGTCTTTCTGCTGTAAGGATGTTTCTTGTGCCCCAAAGGCAAAACTCGGAATGATGTTCGGCAAATTCCTTTTCTGAAGTGGCATTGAAGAAACTTTCTGCAGTGTTCATCAGTTGGCTG
>CAZWBY010000010.1:0-26731 GCA_964632825.1 uncultured Candidatus Bathyarchaeia archaeon | reverse complement strand
GGCCGAGCCGGATTTGAACCGGCGACCTTTCGATTATCAGTCGAACGCTCCAGCCGTGCTGAGCTACCGGCCCCTCCCAAACGGGACACCAAAGGTAATATTAAGTTGGTTAATAAGAATTTTCGTGGGTCAAAGACTGTAAGCGGCAGGGGGCTCGTAGCCTAGCACGGATTAAGGTGTCGGCCTTCGGAGCCGGAGATCGTGGGTTCAAATCCCACCGGGCCCGCCAATCTCGTCTACAAGGAAGACTTCACAAAACCATACGAATTACTACAACTCTTGAAAGCTGTACATTCTGATCTAAGAGACTGCCTGCTACACTCTGCTACAGCTGAAATACAGTCCTGTCAATTGATTAGAATTGGTCTGACTGAGAAGGGAGGAAGTCTTGATAGTACCAAGGCGGTACATGTTTCGCGTCAGAATTGCCCACCAGAATCACACGTGTCTTTTTTGGATCAATCATCCTCGCTCTGACACGCCATTTCTTGACGGCCCTGCCTCTTCGACTGAAAAGACCCAGTAGAATACAGCCTCCACGTCTTCAAAACCCCTCTCCTCGCAACACTTAAAAGCGATATTTTCACGGTTGAAATATTACGAGAAAAGAATACGGATCACGCGTAAATGTTTCTGAGATACTTGTTCCAAAGATATGCCGCAGCATAACCAGCTGTTGCACCGGTTGCGGGACCCATAAAAGCAACGATAAAATCAAGTGTCGGAGAGCTGGGAATCAGCTCCGGAAACAAAGTAATCGCATAGTAGCTGATAAACCCGATTAGCAGGGTGTTGAAAGCCATGGCAGCCATTAACCTGTTGCGGTTAACTCCCTCAGATGTAGCCTTGACCCTGAAAATGAAAAGAGACAAATCCACAAGACACCCGAACAAGACGAAAAAGATGAAAGAAAAAGGAAGCAATGAAGGGCGCGCTAAGCTTACGAGTCCGCCCCCGACAACCCCCACATAGGTTGCACCAACGTTCTTTATGAAAAGACCGCTCAGCGCCAGCAGCACAGCATCTACAGCTATTAGAAGTCGGTCAAGTTGCATAGGTACAAAAAACCGTGTCACAAATATTATCGAACCGAAAAATGCAGCTATGAGTAAACGCGTAGCTTTCTGCACCAAGTTTCACGCTTTCAAGAATAGAGCAGAGACGAGTTTAAAAAACCTTGACGTGAAATGTCCACCGGGCTGCGCAGTTGTCCAAACATAAGATATGCATGCTGTAAGATAGCTAAGCTTGGCCCCTATGCTGACGTTCATTTTTAACGGAAGCTATAAATTGACAATAAACACTAAGAGATAAATGCTTCAGTATTTGACTCCTAAGTGTGTAGGGGGATAAAGGATGAGCACTCACGCAGAAGATTTGAAACTCAGACTAATGACAATTGAGCTTCTACGAACTGCAAAATACAAACGCAATATCACGTACCGAGAACTGGCATCTAAAACAGGTTTGCCAGTCACGGTTTTAAGTCGTTACGCGAAAGGGCATGTGCTACCCAACACGACGCGGGCAAAACAGCTCTGGCGTGTCCTTACGAAACTCGTAGGGCTGGAAACAGAACTGCGAAATAGGATAAGATTCGACGAAAATGGCTATTTTGACAACACCGAAATCGTAGGCGACTACAACATCCTGCAACAGGCCGCTAATCACGCACTGGCAAACTTCGCGGGAAAACGCGTCACAAAAATCATAACAGCTGCAGTTGACGGCGTTCCTCTCGCCACCATGGTCGGAAACGCGCTTGGAGTTAACCTGATCGTCGCCAAAAGAAACAAAGAAGTCGGCGTGAAAGCGTTCCTTGACGAAACGTACATTTTAGGGAAAGACTCAGGAGTGACAGTAACACTCTACATTCCAAAGGAAGCTATCAAAAAACGCGATAGTGTACTGGTCGTGGACGACATGATCAAGAGCGGCGAGACGCAGGAAGCCCTAGTCAACCTTGTGAAAAAGGCTAAAGCAGAAATCTCAGGAGTTTTCTCACTGATTTCAGTCGGGGATGAATGGAAAAAGCGACTAAGGTTTGGAAACGATGCCCCGGTTGAGGTTGTGACTTACCTCAAATCACCACTCGAAACAGAAGGCCACCATACCTAGGCCATAGTGCCTTCATAGACAGCCTTTCGGTGTGTGAAGACTCTGCGAACGATCAAATGGTGCAATGGAACCGTCGAGACGATCGACCAAACTCTTCTTCCTCACAAAGTGCAACCACTAAAGGTAAAGACAATTGATGAGATGGCCGAAGCCATAAAAAACCTCAGAATTAGAGGTGCTCCACTACTAGGGGCCGCAGCTGGATTCGCGTTAGCTTTAACCGCGTACTATTCGAAAGCGAAAAACAAGGAACACCTTTTGGAGGACCTTGAGGAAACCGCAAAGATCATAAAGAGTACAAGACCGACTGCCGTGAATCTATTCTGGGCAACTGACAGGGTGCTGGACAAAGCAAGAACCTTCAGTGGAAACGCCGCTGAGATGAAGATGCTGGTGATTCAGGAAGCAAACAGGATTGCCGACGAAGACGCGGAAGCAAATCTGGCAATAGGCAAGAATGGATCTGGACTAATCAGCGATGGTGACGTCATCCTGACCCATTGCAATGCAGGCGAGCTAGCAACTGTCGAGCACGGCACGGCTTTAGGCGTAATACGCGCTGCATGGAAGGAGGGAAAGAAAATCAAGGTCATAGCGACAGAAACCCGACCGCTCCTGCAAGGTGCAAGACTAACAGCCTACGAGCTAAAGCGCGACGGAATTCCTGTCACCTTAATCACGGACAACATGGTGGGCTATGTAATGCACAAAAAACTCGCGAACGCCGTCATTGTTGGCGCAGACCGAATAGTCCAAGACGCCGTCATTAACAAGATCGGAACTTTTACCGTCGCAGTCCTAGCCAAGGAACACGATGTTCCTTTTTTCGTTGCAGCGCCAACGTCAACTTTTGACCTAGCCAGAAAATCTACCGATGTCACTATTGAAGAAAGAAAACCGACAGAAGTCACCCATTTTGGCGCTGTTAAGGTCGCAGCCGACGGAGTAGGCGTATTGAATCCGGCATTTGACATCACACCACTGAGCTACGTGTCGGCTATCATCTGCGAAAATCGCGTTTACTACGAAAAAGATTTTCCAAAGTTTAAGGATGGAGTTCTTCCCGAATAGGAGAAAGACATCAACCTGTCGGGCGAATCCAGGCATCAGGGTTTTGGTACCGGCTGCTAGTTAGTTTCCCAAATGCCTGTGGATCGCTATACTTCATTATGCGACGTCCCTCCGATGAGACTATTGTGACTTGACAAATGATTTATGAACCGAAGATTCCTGAACAGAAAGAGAAAAGTTTAATCTACTAAGAGTAAACTATTCCGAAACGTCTAGCATGCAACGGTTGAGGCTGAATGGGCGAAAAGAGCGGAGAATCGGCGGGTTCAGAGATTAAGGCAAAAGGATTCTTGACTGAGGAAGGCGTCGAAATATCAGAAAGAAGCAACATAGATGCCCTTTCTTCAAGAGGCTATGGACTAACAGAAAAAGAAACGTTCAGGCTTTCTTTCTATGAAGCATTGTATCTCCTAAACAAAGAATTGCTCGAAGTCAAAAATGAAGAAAATGAACCCGTGGACTTCCAGAGCCTTCTTCAGCTATATCAAGACAAAGACGAGAACGCGTGGATCAATTACTTAGTCTACCGGGATCTCCGAACACGAGGTTACGTGGTCAGGGAAGGCTTCGGAACAGGAACCGATTTTAGAATTTATGAAAGAGGCTCATATGGCAAAGATACAGCGCAGTATCTTGTTCTAAGCATTCAAGAAGGCAAACCATTGCCTATACAAGACTTGACCAACGCATTGCAAAGATGCCAGAGCCAGAAGAAAGAACTGATTATTGCAGTAATGAACCGCAGAGGAGAAACTGTTTACTACTCAGTCTCACCACTAACTTTCAAATAGCGGGGACAGACAATGCCAAGTTTTCAAACCGTAAGAGGCATGCGAGATCTATTAGCTGAAGAAGCCGAGGTTCTAAATTTCGTAATGTCTAAAGCCAGAGAAACCGCGAAACTCTACGGATACCGAGAAGTAGTAACACCAGTAGTCGAGCCTTATGAACTCCTAAGCGCCAAAGCGGGCGAAGAAATACGATCTCGAATGTTTACATTCAAAGACCTCGGAAACAGAACCGTAGCGTTAAGGCCAGAATTCACTGCATCAATAGCGCGACTGGTTGCTGGAGCGCTAAAGAATGAGCCTAAGCCGCTTAGAACGCTGGCCGTTGGCAGCGTCTACCGTTATGACGAACCGCAACGCGGACGTTACAGAGAGTTCTATCAATCCGACTATGAAATTGTTGGAGTTTCAAATCCCGAAGCCGATGCTGAGATAATTCTACTCACAGATCGCTTAATGAGAGCAGTAGGTCTTCGAAACTACGCCTTCAAACTCGGACACATAGGTGTCATAAGGGGAATCCTCAGCCAAGAAAACGTTGACGAAAAAACGCAAAATGCCATCCTGCAGCTCATGGACAAAAGAGAATTTGAAAAAGCATTCCAACTGGTCAAGTCAGTGAAGTGTCTCTCAACTCTTAGAGTGTTACTAACGTTGAAGAACGATAACGCGTTCGACACAGTCGGAAGACTAAGAAAACACGTTGAAAGCTACCCAAATGCCTCAGCCTCTGTTGAGGATCTGCAGAAAATCCTCAAAATTGTTACCGAACACCAATGCCCTATCGCGACTGTCGAACCCACTTTCTCGAGAGGGCTAGAATACTACACTGGAATGATTTTTGAAGTCTACATTCCAGAACTGGACATCGCGCTAGGCGGAGGTGGAAGGTACGACAGACTCATTGAAGCCTTCGGAGGAGAACCCACACCAGCCACAGGGGTGGCTCATGGACTTGACAGAATCGTCATGGCGATGCGAATGCAAAAAACAACGCCCACAACGCAAAACAAAAAGAGGGTGGCAGTAATTCCCGCCAAAGAAGAAGTGAAAGGCGAAGCGCTGAGAATTTCGCAGATGCTAAGAGAAGCGGGTGTCTCAGTTGAGCTTGAGGTTATGGGTCGCAAAATGAACAAGGCGTTGGAAGACGCGGATCGAAGAAGAATCGATTTTGCAGTAATTGTAGGCGAAAGAGAATTAGAACAAGGCAGCGTGGTTCTGCGCGATCTAGCAAAAAGGGAACAGGCTGTCGTGACAATCTTCAACCTCGCAAAAAGAATAAACCCAGAGTACTAAACAAAAAGATGGTTAGCCTCGCAAACGAGGCTTCAAAATACTAAAGTCGTTTGATGTAGCGGTTGACTTCCCACTCTGTCACCTGCACGCGGTAGAGGTCCCATTCTTTTCGTTTTTCCTTAAGGAAATTCTCGAATGCCGTTTCTCCAAGAGCGTCACGCATTAGTTCGCTGCTTTCCATCTCATCTAAAGCTTCCTTCAGAGATTCAGGCAATGATACAATGTTTTTGGCGACTCTCTCTTCGTAGCTCATGTGATACACGTTTAACTCTACCGGGTCACCTGGGTCGATTTTTTTCTGCACACCATCCAAACCAGCTGCTAAGAGTACCGCAAACTGAAGATAGGGGTTTCCTGATGGGTCTGGGCAGCGAATTTCGCACCTTGCCGCAGCAGCCTTTCCTCCGAAGTTAGGCACTCGAATGAGCGGCGACCTGTTCTTGTGCGCCCAAGCAAGATAGACCGGAGCCTCATATCCTGGCACTAGTCGCTTGTATGAGTTGGGCCATGACGCTAGCACAGCGCACATTTTTCGTCCGTTTGCCAGTTGCCCGCCGATGAAATTCATCGCCAAGTCTGATAGGTTACCTTTTCCGGCGTCGTCAGAGTAGAACATGTTTTGCTTCATGTCCTTGCTCCATAAGCTTTGGTGAACGTGCATTCCTGAACCATTTATGCCCGCAAACGGTTTGGGCATGTAGGTTGCTATGTAGCCGCTCATGGCTGCCACAACCTTGGTGATCATCCGCATCGTGATTGTGCGGTCTGCTGTCACGAGAGCTTCGTCGTACTTGAAGTCAATTTCGTTCTGTCCCAAAGCTACTTCATGATGCGAGATCTCAATTTCTATTCCAAATTGTTCTGCGGTGTCTGCTATATCTCTCCTAAGATCATCTGTTAAGTCGCCGGGGTGGTAGTCAAAGTAGCCTGCCATGTCAATTGGCGTGGGCAGCTGCTGCCCATTTTCCTTAACAACAAAGAATTCCTGCTCAGGAGCACAGACGTAGTTGTATCCCGCTTTGTTGCATTTTGCTATTGCTCGCTCCAGAATATATCGTGGGTCGCCATCGAACCGTTTGTTTTGAGGCGTGTAAATATCGCAAATGAGTCTGCAGGAAGATTTCTCCTTCGGTCGCCATGGAAGGACTGCAAATGTGGTTGGGTCAGGGTAAAGAACCATGTCTGATTCTTCTATTGGTCTGTATCCTGTGATGGATGAACCATCGAAGGATTGACCATTTTCGAAGATGTTTTCTATGTTCTTTGATGTAACAGCCAGATTCTTTATAATGCCGTTTATGTCGGTGAATTGAAGCCTCACGAATTTGATATCTTGGTCCTTAATCTTCTGAACGACGTTCGTTACATTTTCTTTCCAGATTGCGTCCTTAAAATTCTTCATACTTTTGGTTATCCCTCACAACAGATCGCATTCTTGTTTTTCATATGTTATGAAAACAAGATCTAACGTAAACATATTTAAGCCTATCGTTCTCTAATATGAACAAATGTTCAGCCACGCTCGAACAGTCGAAACAATGACAGATTCACTAAAATCCAATGTGCGGTACAATAACGGACTGCCAGGAACCATTAGCGCTCTCTCCGAAGAAAATCCCCAATATCAGAAACATTCTTAACGGCTATCTCCTTCGCCTCTGCTTTCGATTGAAGGTCTTCAACTACCCTGCCGAAGCCAAGACAATCACCAAACTCGTTCAAGACTAGCACATTATCGCCTTTCTTTACGGATCCGCGCAAAGCTGCGATTCCTGTAAATAGAATGTCTCTACCACAAATGAATAACCACGCCGCTTTCCTGTTGAGGACAACGCTCCTTCCGCCAGACTCCGCTAGGAGGGCAAGCAGGTTGAAACTCGGAAAGAACTTGCCATCCTTTGCCTTGCCCAAGTATGTACCAGCATAGAAGAAGCCCTTCTGGACAAGAGGAGACAGCTGTTTGCCCAACACAAAATACCTGCCTCCGTCTTCTACAACCTGGTCAGCTTTGAAAGAAAGCTCGGAAGCATGCACACTCTGGGCAAATTTTAGTATTTCTTTCAACGTCTATCTCTCCTCCGTCTGAGTTTGCAGACAAAGAAACCTTGAGTCTCAGCTGGCCAGATTCGTCTGCTTCTTTCAATCGAGGTATCCAGACGTTGACCGAAAACGTTTGAGACTCCTGGTTCACCCTTGCAATCTATCTCTTGGATCTCAAGATTCAAGTGCCTGACAGCCCAGTCCATATTCAGCTCGTCTTCCTCCGGCTCCAAAGAACAGGTTGAATAGACGATTTCACCGCCCTCCGCCAAATACCCAACAGATTTAGCTAGAAGTGCCCTCTGAAGCTCTGCATTACGCCTAACATCTTTTTCAGTCCTTCGGTTGAACCAAGCCTTGTCTGAGGCAAAGTTCCCAGAACAAGGAACATCCAACAAGATCCGATCGAAGGTCAACTTAGGATAAAGTGGCTTTGTCGCGTCGTGCACAAAAACTGCTACGTTGCTGACATGGCAACGCTCTAGATGATTTGACAGAGCAAACAGTCGCCGCTTGCTTACGTCTGTAGCGAATATCGGACCGCTGTCTTCCATTAAGTCAGACAGCTGAACCGTTTTTCCGCCGGGAGCTGCGCAGGTGTCCCAAACCAACTTTTTCTTTAGATCAGCAAACAATGTCGCTGGAATTTGCGCTGCTGCATCCTGAATGGAATAGAGACCGAGAAGGTATTCGGCCGTAGCGCCAATAGAAACTTTGGAGCTCTCAACCCAGTACCCGTATTCCAGAAAGGGAATCTTTTCGGTCGTGACCCCGGCTATTGCCAATCGCTCTACAAGATCGCAGTTCGCAATCCTTGTCCTATTGATCCTAATTGCCTGTCTGGGCCTAACATCTTCGAAAACCCAACCCAGCTTTGCATAGCGATTTTCAAAAAAAGCGTTACCAGACATTAATTGTAACTATTGGAGCTGCCGATAAAAGCTTTTCAAATAGTTTTTCAGAAATCGCTTTCAAATTCTTGAACCTCTGAACATTCAAAATATTCCAAAACTGCATCATAAAGTTAATAGGCGACAGCTTTCAATTCCATGTAGCTCATCCATTTAAAAAGGAATCAGAAAAAATGTTTCAGCATCAAATTACACCTGAACAGGTTCTTCACGCATTGGATAGGATAAAGAAGGCTTAGTTATGGCGCGTTATAGACAAACAGAAGAAATAGTTAAGTTGATGAACAACCCGGAGATCATCAGGAACACTAGCATAATCGCTCATGTTGACCACGGAAAAACCACGTTATCTGACAGTCTCCTGGCGACTGCAGGAATAATCAGCACCCAAACCGCAGGTCAGAAATTGTTTTTAGACTCGTGGGATCTTGAGCAGAAACGACAGATGACGGTTTTCGCCTCAAACGTGAGTCTGGTTCACACTTACAACAACCAAGACTACCTGATCAACCTGATCGACACACCGGGGCACATTGACTTCTCAGGAGCAGTAACTAGGAGTCTCAGAGCCGTTGACGGTGCGCTAGTAGTTGTTGATGCCGTTGAAGGCCCCATGACACAAACTGAGACTGTCCTAATGCAAGCTCTGCGCGAACGTGTAAAACCAATTCTGTTCATCAACAAAGTTGACAGACTCATTAAAGAAATCAAACTCACTCCGCAGGAAATTCAGCGCAAATTCGCAAAAATCCTCCTTAGAGTTAACTCGCTCATAGAGAAATATGCCCCACCAGAACATAAACAAGACTGGCAAGTCAAGATTGAAGACAGCCGTGTTGCTTTTGGTTCAGCTCTCCACAAATGGGGCCTGAACCTCGATCACATGAAAATGAAAAAGGTCACCTTCCAAGACATCATCGATGCATACAGCGGTGACCCACTGGACGTCGGCAGAAAAGTTGACGAACTAAGCAAGAAAGCACCGTTACCTGAACCGGTTCTGGACATGTTCTGCCAACACTTGCCCAACCCATTCATAGCTCAACCCTATAGACAACCACAAATTTGGCCCGGAGACGTAAGTAGTCCAACAGGCGTAGGCATGGCAAAGGTTGATCCTAACGCTCCGTTACTCATGTGCATCTCCACAATTGAAGTTGATCCACACAGCGGAACAGTTGCCATTGGCAGAATTTTCAGCGGGACACTCATAAAAGGCAAAACGGTTCAGCTCGTGAGCAGCCACCAGAAGGGCCAAGTCCAGCAGGTCTTCATGAGTATGGCAACTGACCGAGTGATAATTGACCGCGTTCCCGCAGGTAACATCGGGGCCATCTCAGGTCTACCCTCAATCCATGTGGGTGAGACAATCGCTGAAGAGGGCGTTGAAGTACACTCTTTCGAAGGCTTAAGGTATGTTTCTGACCCAGTAGTCACCGTTGCTCTTGAACCTGAAGATGTCAAAGATCTGCCGTTGTTCGACAAAGTCATGCATAAGCTGACCACGGAAGACCCGAATTTGCACTTCATCATGAACAAGGAAAGTGGAGAATTCTTATTGTCTGGTATGGGTGAATTGCACCTTGAAATCACGGCTTACCGTATGCAGGAAGCTGGGTTGAAAGTGAAGCTGAGCAAACCCATCGTGAATTACCGGGAAACCATCAGTCACGATTACATGGGTCCAGCAATCATGGGCAAAAGTCCTAACAAGCACAATAGACTCTGGATAACTCTTGAGAGGCTGTCTGAAGAAGTTATTGAGGCAATTAAGTCGGACAAAATTACTGACATGCAGAGCAAAGACGAGCGAACCAGAGTGCTCAGAACCCTTGGCTGGGATGCAAGCGACGCGAAAGGCGCAGTTGCTGTTGAAGAAAACTGCATACTGGTTAACCGCATCAAAGGACGACAATATGTGGATGAAATTTTAGACCACATAAAGACTGGTTTCCGTGAAGCAGTCCACACGTCACCCTTAGCCAAAGAACCAGCATACGGGTTGAAGATTAACCTCGAAGACGTAACCGTGCACGAAGACCCGGTTCATCGCGGTCCAGCACAAGCCATACCCATGACTTGGCGACCAATCTACTGCGGTATCCTGCTGACTGACCCAAAACTGCTTGAGCCCCTGTTAAGCTTTGAATGCAGAGTTCCCAGCGAATTCGTCAGTTCCGTCATCACCTTGTTGAATAAGCGACGCGGAAAAATTCTCGATATGCCCCAAGAAGACGATATGATCACTGTCAAAGCTGAAATGCCAGTCTCCGAAAGCTTTGGTATCGCGGATGAACTGCGCGGTTCTACCCAGGGCAGAGCGTTCTGGGCGACACAGTTTAGCCGTTGGGCATATGTTCCAGAGCAGCTGCAGGCTGGAACCATTGAGAAGATTCGTGAACGTCGAGGGCTACCGCCGGTACCGCCGAAACCCGAAGAATACTTCGAATCAGAATAAGCTTGGGCTGTCAAGCCTTCAGCTTTCCTTTTTCGTTTTCTTTTTGGACAAGTTGGTCAGGATACGCAGTCGTTTGCCTAGTTTGGCTGAACGCCTTCAGGCAAAGCTGTGACGACAACACTCAATAGCCTAATGTGGTTAAGGAAAGCTTTAATGCCCGTCGAAAGCTAAGATTTTTGTTGATCGTTATGATTGTCCTTGGAATTTGCGGTAGCCCGCGAAAGCAGTCGACCGAACATGTTCTTGAGAAAGCTCTCAGCATGCTAAGAGAAAAAGGGTTTGAAACTCGATTGTGGACAGTCCGGGAAAACCAGATCGATCACTGTACGCACTGCGATTACTGCCTCACAAACAAAGCGTGTGTCATCCAAGACAGCATCCAAGAACTGTATGTGCTACTAGCTGAAGCAAAAGGCATAGTCATGGCGACACCCGTTTACAATGGCGGAGTAAGTTCCCAAGTCAAGACGATAATGGATAGGTGTCGGGCAGCTGTTGCTGCGGACAAGAATTTTTTCAAAGGCAAAATCGGGATGGGAATAGCAGTGGGCGGTGACAGAACTGGCGGACAAGAACTCGCGCTCATGCAGATTCACGCCTTTTACATCTTGAACGGAATGATTCCTGTCAGCGGCGGATTCTTCGGCGCCAATCTTGGCGCAACCTTCTGGTCCAAGGATACTGTGGAAGGTGTGATACAGGATGAGGAAGGCTTTAGAAGCTTGAGGAAAACTGTGAAGCGCTTCGCAGAGTATTTGAAAGAATACACAGAGGGAGAGAGTATATGACTATTGAACAAGAGAAAGGTAAGAAGCTGAAAGTTGCCTGGGGAATCACAGGGGCAGGCGACAAAATCGCCGATTTCATTGAAGTCATGAAAGAAGTCAAGAAAGAATACGAGGCTACTGTTGATATTCATGTTTTTGTTTCAAAGGCTGCAGAAACGGTTCTGAAATTCTACAACCTTGAAAACGCGTTAAGAGCAAACTTTGAAAAAGTCCAAGTCGAAATCAACGCCAACGCACCATTCCTCGCCGCGTGGATGCAAATACGGAGGTATGAATTCCTCTTAATCGCCCCAGCAACATCCAATTCTGTCGCAAAAATAGTGAATGGCATAGGCGACACAATGCTTACGAACGCCGCAATAATGAGTCTGAAAGCATTTGTGCCCGTGTACTTGGCGCCTGTCGACTACAAAGAGGGAGTTATCTATACGAAGCTGCCCAACGGCAAGGAAATGAAGCTCAGAGTTAGAAAGGAAGAGGCTGAACAAGTTAACAAGCTAAAGCAAACTGAAGACGTTCACGTGCTGGAAGACCCGAGAGAAATAGCCGAGATTTTCAAGAAATGGTTTGGCAACAACTAGAAGGGCAGTAGCCACCCCACAAATCCGCCTGTTAAACCAAGCAGGATCGGAATAGGTAAACCCGGAAAAACCTGTTTCTTCTCCAAGAGGAGGAAAGTTGCAAAAGAACCTATCAAGATGCCTGCCGAGGCCAGAAAGTACGAAGGTAAACCAATTTTCAGCAGCATCGCACCAGAGAGCATCGAATAGAAAACAAGGTCGCCTAAGCCCATCTGCAGTTCTTTGAAAGCAAAACTAAGACCCCTGAGTTGATCAAGCCCAGAGCTGGCTATCTTTCCAACTGGTCCTTTGTAAACAGCTATAATATCATAAACCGCCAAGAAGGCTAGAATTAGAACTGCGCTCCAGAGAGGAATTGAATAGCTCAAGAAGATTCCAAGAGCCCCTCCCAAGGCCACAACTACCGCGTTCTGGGCTTTGCCCCCAATCTTGAATATTACGAGGTCAAAAAGAATGGTTATTATGATAGCAAAAAAAGCAACAAGTATCTCCCAGTTTGAAACTGAGGAAAGGAGAGGCGAAAGGTAGAAAACTGAAAGGAGCATCGAAGCCGCTGTCAAGGCAAACGCTACTAAGAAGAATATGGATTTCCGGCTTTTCCACTTGATGAGCAAGTAGAAGACGGTAGCGCTCAAAGCGATTATCACAACAAAATAGAGGGCGTTGCTTAAGGAGCCAGAAGGAGTATCGGGAAACGGAGTGACTGGGTAGGAAGGTACTGGGTTTAAGATGAGCAGGTAAGCACAAAAGAGCCCAACGAGTAGACTCGCAAGTATCGGTACCAAGTATATTGGCTGAGCCTTGAACTCTTCGCCCATATTATCCATCTAGTTTAGAGAGTGTAGCGTTTCGAATGCCACCAAGGCAACTTGCTTCCATAAGGACTAAATCTCAAAAACGTCGCCTGTTTTCGGTGCAAATGCATCTAAGCCTAGCTCTGATTTTGCCCAATTGGCGAAAAGCTCGCAGTTTCCCTCAGCGCCGTGGACAACGAAAACCTTTGGCTTGCCGCCGAGTTTCCGCAACGCTTCCTTGAGCTGGCTCGCTCCACAGTGAGATGAGAAATCAAAATGCTTATAGTGAGCCTTTATCTTGCGGATCTTTCCATCGATTACACATATTCCTTTGTCGAGAAGTTCTTTGCCAGGGGTCCCTGGAATCTGGTAGCTGACCAAATAGATCGAGTTTGTTGCTTTCTTGCCCAGCTTTGACAAATAGAATGCTGCGGGACCGCCCTTAAGCATCCCAGCAGTTGATATAATCACTCCTTGAGTCTTGAGCGCTCTCCTGCGGTCTCTCCAACCTTCAACCCACTCTGCTGAATGCATAGCATCAACGAACAACTTCGGATCTCGCAGGAATTCCTTGTTGCTCATGATGATCCTGCTAGCCTCACGAGCCATACCGTCTAAGACTACAGGATACTCGAAGTGATTTGCTGCCAGAACACAAGCAATTTCCTGCGAACGCCCGACGCCGAAGGCAGGCACCAAAACAGTTCCGCCTTTCTCAACGGTCTCCGTAACGGATTCCACAAATCTCTTCTCAAGTTCTGGTCTTTCCGTGTGATCTTCATTCGCGTATGTGCTTTCCATTATTACCGCGTCCAAGTCCCCATAGTCCATGCTAGCTCCTTCCAGGAGTTTGCTATCTGCAGTGTTGAAGTCGCCGGTGTAGAGCAATCTCTTTCCATCAGCCTCAATAAGGACTTGCCCGCTTCCTGGCGTGTGTCCAGCGTTGAAAAAGCGAAATTTCATATCCCCGAAGGATTCTTCAACGCCATATTCTAGGTGCTTGTTACTCCTCATCATGGTTTTCAGTTCGAGGTATTCGAATGGTAAATAGTAACCCGAAAGGTGGATGAAGTCCTGAATCAACAATTGGGCGAGCTCGAGATTGAGCTTGTTTGCGTACAAACGCGTTTTTCCGCCGACAAAGTACATTGGAACCGCGCCTGAATGATCAAGATGGCTGTGAGTAAGTATTACAGCGTCAACTTCTCTAGGGGGAACATGCATGGGAAAACCTGGCACAGGATCAAGCATAACACCATAATCGAGCACAGCCTGATTCTTTTCAGACTTCACAGCGATTCCGATTCTGCCTACTTCTCGCGCTCCGCCTAGGAACTTAACCTGCAAAAGAAACCATCCTTTTCATACCAGATAACGCGATATCATGAACAGTCATGTCTTTTAAAAATGTATTGACCGACCAATAGCCGGAACCGAGACCAGCCCCTGTCTTATCGCTTTCAAGATTTCGTCAATATCCATAGACGCTTGAATCTGCGTGTGCACTGTGCAAAGCTCTGATGTTTGATGTGCATCGCTGCCGGCTACACCTGGTAAACCCATGAGACGAGCCAGTTTTTGTGCGGCCTCATTGGCCTGCCGTGGGGAGGCTCCATTAACGACTTCTATTGCGTCAACTTTGAAGCTTCGCGCCTGGTCACCCATTCCGTATTCGCGGTATGGATGGGCAACTACCGAGATTGCTCCGCTGGTTTTCGCGAAATCAACTACAGACTCTGCTGTCCAAGGACGTGGGGGCATTTCTTCAGTTCCCAATATCAGGATGTCGCCCTCTTGAGTGCTGATCTCAACTCCAGGTATTATGAGAATGCCGGGGTAAGCCGAAGCCAGTTGCTGTGTCACATTGCAGCCTTTTACTGTGTCGTGATCAGTGATAGCTGCGACTTTTACTAAGTCATGAGCCACAAGCTGTTCTACAAGAGCCTTTGGAGCTATTGCTGAGTCGGAAGAATACGTTGTGTGAATGTGCAGGTCAGCCTGAATCAAGGTTGCTCGCTCAAGTTTTTCTTCAGAATCATTTCCAAACGAGTTAAAATGTTTTTGGTTGAGTTTTCTCTGAGGACAAGATAGTTGAATTTAGCCCTCTTTTCCAGGCAGGATTTTTTGCAGGCACGCTTGACATGGTCGCTCCAATTCAGAGGATCGTGCACCAGCACGACGCTTTTGTAGTGTGAACTCGAAATATAGCTTGCCACCTCGTCTGCCACTTGTCTAAGAGTGGTATCCTCAATTGGACGAGCAGTTTCATGCTGAGAGAGAGGGTAGACTTCGTCGAGTTCCATTGGGATTACTCCGAAGGGTGCAACATAGAAACACACGTGGATTTTGTTTACCATGTTGCCGTCCAATCTCCTGAGAGCCGGCTGGATTTTCTGAAATTCTCTCGCTTTATGGAAGGGTTTGGTGCGAGTCTGTGGTGCAAGGAGAAGGACCCTTGATCCTTCTGGGTGAATATAGCGATTTCTGAGTTTTTCTCTATAATGCGTAACTTCGGGTCGAGAGAATGCTTCTGAACCAGAAAAGAATAACCCGCGTCTCTTGATTGTCGGATTATGTGTCTCCATGAAGTCGCTGTGTTCCTTCAGTTTCCTGAAGGCAGTCAGAAGGGCTGGATGCGCGTGGGTTTTAGCTTCAACGTACTCCCAGAGCCGGCCATCTCTGATCGCTTGTTTTATGCGTCTGATTTCCCCTGAACACGCATATAGATTATGCTCTGCCAGAAAGATTTCTTGTTCCTTTGCGGATTTGCTGAGAACTTCGCTCGGTGTCGAGTGACTGCACTTTGGACATTGGCAAGGGAAGTAGTCAAGTTCACTCAGTCCCCACGTGCCATTTTCGGTCATGTAACGTTTTTCTCTCGCATACAGTGCATACGCAGCAGAGTCAAACAGGTCACATCCCAACGAGACGGCTAATGAGAACATAATTGGGTGTCCTGCGCCGAAAAGGTGGAGGGGTCTCTCAATGGGGAGGTTCTTCTTTGCAGTTAGGATCATGTCAACAAGGACGTCGAAACGGTAGCTTTCCATAACTTCGGTTGGGCTGCCAAGGGCGTGAATCTGGAATTGCATTTGTCCCATTTCTGAGGCTGATTTTGCCACGAGGTCGAGGTGTCTTCCGCCCTGTACTGGTCCGACCCAGAGAATATCTTCTCGAGTTTTGAGCTTGAAGAAGTCTCTTGCCCTTCTAAGCGTTTCTTCCACGGTTAGGGAAGCCAGATCTCTGGTTACTCGCCAGCCTGTGGGGATGTCAAGAATTGTTGCGATATCACTCCCTATGCTCTCTTGATAGCTGACGATTTCAGCTTGGTCGACTTCTACTCCGCCGTAGATGAGTATTTGATAGGCTCCAGAATCGGTCATTACTGTGCCATCGTAGCCAAGAAACTTGTGCAAGCCCAGGTTGACGGGTTGGTTCAGGTAGCGCTTTTTGAGGATGTAGGCGTTGGTTATGATTGCTTCGAAACCGAATTCCTCTTTGAGCCTGCTGGGGGTCACTGGCTGAATGCTTGGGTTTATCACAGGAAAGAGGAGCGGTGTTTCAACAGTCCCGCTCTTGGTTTTCAGCTTGCCAATTCTTCCGAGCAAGTCTTTTTCTTTCACTTCAAAGCTCAAATATGGAGACCTGAACAAGAAAGCAATTAGCGCTTATAAAAAAGCGTTGTCTCTTGGTATTTATGTTGGTAACCTGTGCTACCGTTTTCTCGAATATACTCGCGGCAAAGCGCTATCTGACTCCGGTTAGAAGACAGCCACAAGCTTAGCATACTACTGCCGAATGTCGATTTTATCAGCACACTTATATCGAATAGCTTCCTTTGATAGGAGCCTAGTTTAATTGAGGCTGAAAGCATGGTTTGCACAATTGAAGTCACAGAAAGACCAACCCTCAACGATCCCATACTCATCGAAGGTTTGCCGGGAATTGGATTTGTAGCAAACATTTCAGCCTTACACTTGATAAATGAGCTTAAAGCAAAACGTTTTGCCCAAATAGTGTCGGCTTCCTTCCAAGATTTCGCAGTCACAACCGAAGAAGGAGGCACTCGTTCACCCATAAATGAACTCTATTATGTCAAACGAGTCAACGGTGAGCGAGACTTGATTGTCTGGTATGGGAATACGCAAGCGCTAACGACTTTTGGGCAGTACGAACTCTGTGACAGAGTGCTGGACATTGCACAAGATGTAGGGTGCCGGTTCGTAATATCAATTGGGGGTTTCAAAAAGGACCAAGTTCAATCAGCTCCCGGAATCTACACTGCCGCCACAGACCAAGAGACACTGAAAGAAGCCTTGAACCTGGGCACGAAAATCATGGTTGGTCATGTTTTCGGGATAGCAGGTTTACTTATAGGATTGGCGAGACTGAGGAATGTTAAAGGTTTCGCGCTTCTTGTGGACACACTAGGCATGTATCCCGATGCGATTGCCTCTCAATACGCATTAACGATGCTTGGCAAATACCTGAACCTGAATGTTGATCTATCAGGGCTGGAAGCCACTACAGCCCAAACCAAGAAAATCCTAGATTCGTTTGGTCTAATCAGGAACTTGGGAGAAGAAAAGAAGAAAGAGGAGCAAGCGATGCGCTGGTTTATCTAGCTCTTCGCTTCCGACATAAACTGTTCATATACTCTTTGTACTCGTTCAGCGGCTGGTCCTGAGCCTTCTACAACGCCCCTGTCCGTCAATTTGACTTTGTCCATTACCCATATGAAGCCTTTATCTTCGTAGAGTTTTACCATGGTTGGAAAAACCTTCTCCAGACGGCCAGCTAAAGATTTCAGGTCAAAGGGTTTTTCGGAACTGAGTATTTGTGCGACAGTGTTGCCGTTAAGGAAAACTCTGTGAGCTACTTTGCCGGATTCATCTTTTACTTCGGCTAGGCAGAGACTCAGGTTATCTTGATTTATGCCTATGAGTGTTCCAGTAAATGTCTTTCCAGTGGTTGTTACTATCATTACGGGTTTGTCCACCAATGCCCCTACTTCGGTGAAGTACTTCCTCTGTGCAACTGACAACTTTCATGCCTCCATTGATTCTAACGAAAAGGCACTACGACTATTTATCTTTGATTTTGTTCAAGAAGCAAGAGATTCCAATTGAGAACCTCTTGCCAGTTTCCTTCTCAGGCTGTTTAGGCAAAGCAATTACTTTTGCTGCCAGATCTTTGCTAACGATGTACCTCGTTTTTGTCCGACTCCTAGCGCCACCCTGATGCCGGACATGAAAAGCGCGTTTATTCCAGTTTTAGCATCATCACCAAGTGCGGCGCATAGCTTTCTACTTGTGCAATTACTTTTAAGAAACCGGCGAAATTAGTATAGTAAAGCCAATGTGACAGGACAGGACGCAAACTGGTTGGAATCTTCGCTTGCATCCTTAGGGAAGGAAACGCAGCGCCGGTTATTCATGAAGCTTTGAAAAGGCTTGAGTACCGAGGCTACGATTCCGTGGGCGAAGCAACAACCTCCAAAGGCAGATTGTACATAAAGAAAGACTGCGGAAAAATCGACGAGGTCCATGCATTATACAACTTAGACGATCTCCCAGGAAGAATCGGGTTAGGTCACATCAGGTGGGCAACTCATGGCGCTCCAATGAAGGTCAACGCTCACCCTCACGTAGATTGTAAGAATCAGGTTGCAGTTGTTCAGAATGGAATTATCGAGAACTACGCAGAGATTAAGGAAGAACTTGAAAATCTCGGGCATGTTTTCAAAACTAAGACAGACACTGAAGTTTTTGTTCATTTAGTTGAGGAAAACCTTAAGAAAGAGTTGCCTTTCGTCGAAGCATTTCGCCAGACTTTGAATCGGTTGGAGGGATCATTTTCCATTGCCATTATTTGGGCTAGAGACTCTGGCAAGATTTTCTGTGCTCAAAAAGAAAATTCTCTTACAATCGGCATAGGTGAAAGCGCCATATATTGTTCTTCGGACATTCCAACTTTTCTTCCAATGACCAAAAATGCGGTAAGAATCGAAAGTGGAGAAGTGGGTATTCTCAGCGAAAAAGGATATGAGATCCGCAGACTCGCTGACTGGGGTCAAGTGCTGAGGGAACCCAAGATAATTGATTGGGTTCTTGAGGCTGCTGAGAAAGGAGGTTATCCACATTTTATGCTCAAAGAGATTCACGATCAACCTTCCACTCTCAGAAACACAATTAGGCTCCAGGAAGAATACATGGATTTGATGGCTACTTTTCTTGACAAGGCCAAAGAGCTGCTTCTTGTGGCTTGTGGTACTTCATATCATGCATGTCTTGCAGCTTCCTACATGTTTTCCAAGATGGCATTTCTGCCGACGCGTCCTGTTTTTGCATCGGAGTTTGTTTCACAGATTGGAAAAACGGTTAGCTATGGCAGCACAATATTAGCTTTGAGTCAGTCAGGTGAGACAACTGATACGTTGGCCGCTGTGGACTATGCGAGATTTCAAGCTGCCACTATTTTGGGTTTGACTAACGTTGTTGGGTCGACTTTGACCCGTGTTTCGCGTGTCTATATTTGTCCGCAGTCGGGGCCTGAGATTGGTGTGGCTGCTACGAAGACTTTTACTGCTCAGCTTTCGGTATTGGCCCAGTTGGCTTTGAAACTCGCTGAGAAGCGCGGTAAGCTTTCTTATCAGGAGATGAAAGGTTACAGGATGAAACTGAAGCAATTGCCTGATGTGGTTCAAAGAGTCATTCAAACTCAAGAACACAAAGTGAAGAAGATTGCCAAGAAATATCGTGAGAAGCCTTACTTCTTCTTTTTCGGGCGAGGAATGGCTTCAGCTATTGCTCTTGAAGGTACGTTGAAGCTTATGGAGACCAATTATCTTCCCGCGATGAATGTTACCATCCCTGAGGTTGAGTGCGGCTTCATTAGTAACATGATTCAGTCGGGGGCTCCCGCGATTTTCGTGTGTCCAAGAGATGATACTCGCAAAAAGATAATTGAGGACATCAAGGAAACCAAATCAAAGGGGGCGTCGATAATAGCCATAATTGAGGAAGGCGACGAAGAAATCAAGGTTTTGACCGATGATTACGTCGAAGTGGTGAAAGATGTGCCTGAGCTGCTATGTCCTATTCAGTGCATCGTTCCTCTGCAGTTGTTTGCGTATTATATGGCTGTTGAGAGAGGACTTGACCCAGACAGACCCAGGAATTTGACTAAGGCTGTTACGGTTAGATGATTTGAAAAAGGCGCACGCTACCTCATTTTTCTGCGGTAAACTCAAGTGGTGCTATTCTTACTACGTGTGCTTCCTTTCTTGTCAACCATTGCGATTGTGTTTGCCGCGATATCTCTTTGCACCATGTAGTCGGGTCCAATCCAACTGTTTTGTCCAACCTTGACTCCCGGCATGAGAAGCGCGTTTATTCCCGTTTTTACCTCATCGCCTAATATTGCGCCTAGTTTTCTTCTGCCAGTGTCCACGACTTTGTTCTTGACCATCATTTTAACATGACCGTCATCGAAACGAAGATTAGCCAAGAGGGTGCCCGCTGCCAGATTACAGTGCTCGCCGATAATACTGTCGCCCATGTAGGATAGGTGACCTACGTGCGTTCTGTCCATGATTATGCTGTTTTTTATTTCGCAAGCGTTGCCGACCCGCGTGTTTTTGCCTAGGCTCGTGCAAGGTCTAATGTAGCAGTTGGGGCCTACGTCTGCGCCTTCATCGATAAATGATGGCCCTTCGATGTATGCTCCTGAACGTACTCGTGCAGTTTTAGCAACCGTTATTGGTCCGATTAGATGTGCACCTTCCTCTACGGTGCCGAGGACCTCATGTTCCATTCTCTTTAAAGCCCAAGTGTTGGCCTCAAGCAAATCCCACGGTTGCCCAATATCCAACCATTCATCTTTTGGGATTTCTATCGCATAGACTTTCTTTTTGTCCTTAATCATTAGGGAAATAGCGTCTGTGAGTTCTATTTCACCTCTAACCGAAGACTTGACGCTCTGAATTGTCTTGAAGATCTTTGTACTGAATATGTATAAGCCAGCGTTTGCCAAGTTTGACGGGGTTTCGCCCGAAGCTGGTTTCTCAACAATTCGCTTGATCTTTCGAGCGTTTTCAAGTTCGATTATGCCGTAGTTTTCCGGTTTTGCCACTGGAGTCACGGCCATAGCTGCGTCGGGATGTTCGGTTTCAAACATTTGAATTAGTCTTTTCAGGGCGTCTTCAGAGAACAGCAAGTCCCCGTATATGAGAACGAATTTTCCATCCACATATGGTTCAGCCATGCTGGCGGCGTTTCCGGTTCCAAGTATCGATGGCTGTTCAACATAGGTCAGTCTGAGGTCAAATTGTTCTCCGCCGCCAAAATATTCGCGAATTGCTTTGCCAAGATAGTGTGTGACTATGAGTGCCTCGGTTATGCCCGCCTTTTTCAATGCGTCCAAGCAGTGTTCAAGAATTGGTTTTCCTCCAACCTTGATCAGGTGCTTGGGTCGCGTGGCGGTTATAGGTAGAAGCCTAACACCTTGTCCTGCGGCCAATATGACAGCTTTCATTTGTTTTCTTATGTCTCCATGGCGCTGTGGATTACTGCTTTTCCTTTTTCCATGATTTCGCGCGCAGCTTTCTGCGATTCGCCTTCAACAGTAACTCTTATGACAGGTTCGGTTCCGGATGGTCTAATCAGTAACCAGCCTTCTTGAAGGGCTATTCTCACACCGTCAACAGTGGAGAAATCTTTGAAGGTTGGAAAGGCGTGTTTTATGTTTTTCTCGATTAGGGTCAAGACCCGTTTTTTCATATCATTTTCGCAAGTCACTTTCTCTCGTAAAGTTATGAATTGGGGAACTTCTCCGATGAACTCGCTCATGCTTTTTCCGGTGTCTTCCAAAGCGTTGAGAAAGAGGACTGCTGACAATGGTCCGTCGGGGCAATAGTGATATTTTGGATGCACCCACGCTCCACATGGTTCGCCACCAAAAACACCGCCCACACGCTGCAGTGATTCTGCGACACAGACGTCCCCAACCTTGGTTCTCACGACGTGTCCGCCGGCTGCTTCCACCATCCGCTCTATGCACATTGACGCCTCAACAGTCGTAACCACAGTGCCACCGTTATTCTTGTGGACAACATAAGCCGAGAATGCAGCCAGGGCATGGTCAAAATCGACAAAATTGCCTTTGTCATCGATGAATGCAACGCGATCACCGTCCCCGTCAAATCCTACGCCCATGTCAGCATCCATTGCTTTGACTGTTTTAGATAGGTCTGTGAGTGATTCCTTTGTTGGTTCGGAGCTTCTTGCTGGGAAAAACCCGTCAGGATGAGCGTTCAAAGCGATTACTTCACAGCCTACCTGTCGTAAGACTGCGGGGGCGATATTGAAAGTGGCTCCGCACCCCGGGTCAACAACAACGCGCCAAGTTTTTTTTGGTGTTGCAGCCTTTTTTACCATATCTAGGTAACGTCTGTTTTCGTCTGAAACGGTTATTTCTCCGATGGCTCGCCAACTAGCAAGTTCGAAGTTGCCTTCAGTGATTCTTTTTTCCACTGCGCTTTGGATTTCATCGGTGTAGGACAGGGTGTCGCTGCTAAAGATTTTTATGCCGTTATACTGGGGCGGATTGTGCGAAGCCGTAATCATAAAGCCAACATCGGCAGCGAGTGTTCTGGTTAGATATGCTAGCACTGGAGTTGGAGTGACTCCAATTTTGCAGGTGTTAACCCCGCACGCTACCAGTCCGGAAACTAATGCTGCTTCAATCAGAGGACCGGTGACTCTTGTGTCCGTTGCCACAAGCGCCTTTTTCGCTTTAGAGACTGACGCTGTAGCCATGCCAACCTTGCAGGCTAATTCGGGCGTTAAGAACTCGTTAACTATGCCCCTGACTCCAGAAGTGCCGAATAGCTTACCCATACTTAATCAACCTCAGGTATACACTTCGAAAGCTTAAAACGATTTTGGGGTTACACTCTCGCCATGACCTAATGATCCTCAGCGCGCGCCATACCCTAACGCTTGAAAACGAAAAAAGGCGGGAAGGGACCTGCTCAGAGAATGGTGACTTACAGAAGAAAGGGATGAGAGCTAATTCCTGGAACGAGAAGGTCATTTACCATAATTGCTTTAGGTTATAGAGGCAGGAAAGCGGGTGTTCTCGACGAACCTCACTAGCCTTTGCCTTGTCGGGGGCAAGCCGTCAGGGCTCGAGAGATAGCAAGCGGAGACCGCGTTTGCCAGAGCCAATCTGCACTCGCTAGAAAGCGCGTTTGCATCGCCCACAATGTTGCCAGCATTCCAAGCATCTCCCGCACCAGTCGCTCTTAGAGGTTTTATTGGGAATGCGGGCACCACAACCTCTTTCTCCTTGGCTAGAGTTGCTGAGAAATTCGTGGTGTGAAGGTCGATTCTTGCTGGCAGGCATTTGGCCAAAATTCTCGCCGATTCGAGGGCGAAGTCGCTGAGATTCTCCTTTCTTCGCCTTGCAGAAGGCTTCTTCTTGAGATAGCCTGCGTATGTTATTGCCTCGTTCTCGTTCAAGCTCAACAAATCGACGTAGGGGGTTTTCAGGACTTTGTCAATGAGTTCAGGAATGCCTGCGATATTCGGCGTCGGGTCAGCGGTGTCGAAGTAAGTCTTGCTTCTTCCCTTCGCTTTTGCTCTCTTGAAAACGGATTCTGCTAGTCTAGTACCGTGTTTTAGGGTTCCGACCCAGTTGAATAGGCAAACGTAATCTGCATCCTCAACGTGCTGATAGTCACGATCAGTCAAGTCTTCGGGACCAAAATCAGACAGCGAGCCAACATCTCTGAGCATTACGTTGGTCTTGCCATTTTCTGCTTTGAACTCAAGCGCTGTGGTCAGCGAAGCCTTCGGCACCAGCTTAACATGCGAAAGGTCGACACGGCGAGATTTGAGGTGGAACCTAAGCTGCCTAAGACCCAGCCTGTTAGTGCAGACCAGAGGCGTAACAGAAACACCCAATGCTGCAAGGGCAGATGCTGTGTTGGCTGCGTTGCCCCCTCGGATATCTGTTTGTGGTATGCCGTCTATGCTGCCGCCTTTGCGTTTTGCTGCTGATTCAATCATCGGTGAAAACTGTGAAGGTTCGCAGGTTAGGTCTAAGATCCTATCAAGAAAGAAGTCAGGCATCACTACTGCTTGAATTTCTCTTTGTTTCTTTCGCAGGAAACTGAGCAATTCAGATTTGCAGGACATAGATGCTGGGTCCCCTAAATGCGTATTTTTCCACAAAGCTAAAATAACCTTTGCCCTATACCGTTAGAAGCTGTTCGCAAAAGAGCAGAATTTGCGAGTTTGGGGACAATAGTGCATGAAGTTCAAAGCTGAGATATGTCTGTTGATTGTGGCTATCGCTTTGTTCGGCGTTAGCGCTTTCCTGTACTCGTACGGGGCACTCAGCCCAGGCCTGGGGTCTGATTTTCAGTATCCTTATCAAAGTCATGCGATCTCACTTGTCGGCTTCGGCTCACTCCTGATGGTTACTGCCTCGGTTTCTTTCATGAAGCGTAGCAAGACTGGGACGGAGAAACTTTCTCGCTACAGAGCTTAGCCTAGAAACGACGTAACCAGAACCCAGACGATATCGCCAAGTAACACGCTAATTACCAAGCCTATTGTCACAAATATTAGCATAGGCAAGCCCGGTGTTGTCCATACGTGATCGGTGATTCTTCCTGTTTTGACGGCTTCAGACAGCCGCTTCACTATTTCGTCTCTTCCCTCGTCGCGCGGTAGTATAACAAGGCTTCTGCTCAGCTGATTGTCCGGTGTTTCCTCTACGTCTTCCATGGGGTACACGTGCCATTTTTGCTCGAGATCACCTACGGGAGTTTTGCGCCCCGTGACCATTGTCAGCATTTTCTTTCCAAACGATTCGCGAGCAAGAGTGCCTTCGAAGATCTTCAGACCTGATTTCTTGTGCCAAACCAAGTTATAGACCAGCAAGTAAACAGCGGTCGCCGCGGCCAACAAGACACTGTTGCTGAAGACCGTCATAGGAAATATGGTTTGAGAAAGCGGCGAGACCCCGCTAGGCAGTAATGGAACAAACACTGCTTCAGTTGAGAATGGCAGAGCAAGAGCAATGCACATCAGAGCTTTAGAGTCGGCGCCGCCAAATGCGCCAGTGTAGAAGAGTAGTATCGCTATCACTGCAGTCACTCCGAAACTCAAGCCGAAGAAGGGTAATCGCAAAGGATCATATAATAGAAAACCAAACATGGATAGACACAACGCCAATGGCCCGTATATTGCCCAGACCAGGTTGCTTACTTCTCTTGTTTTGTAGTCGCTCCAAGATGAATAAAGCAAGAACGCTGTAGAAACCACGATGTTTAGTATCGTTATTATTGATTGCAATGCCTTTTCACCGAACTGCGAACATATTTTAGATTCATAGGTGGCTGTGAATAAAAATGTGTATCAAGACGAACAATACTCCTCGCAACAACTCCGCAGTAGCTTGAAGTGCTGTTAAGACAACGCATTCTGCAGGTTCGATTGAAAGAATTACACGTAACGCTGGCGGGTTTGGTGTCAGCGGTAGGCAATGATTGAGAAATCTGGTGGATACTCGACAAGTATCCACATACCAGTTGGGGTCCCGCCTGAGGTCGCGTATATTGGCAGGGTATTGTCGAACGTAGCAACAGCACCACGCCAAATCACGTCCAAGGAGTTAGTGAACTGAACTTGTCTTAGCGTGACAGGGAGCAACTCAATCAAGTTATTGCCAGGGTCTATTCTCAATGCACCCGTAGCTGTTCCGGGTATGGTTTGATCGAGGACATATAGCTCCTGATTAGATGCATCCGTGAGCATTATTCCAGCGCCCCTTGCAGAGCTGTTGAGTTGGCTCCAGTGATGTGGTGTCCAACCGCCTGCTGTGTAGTTGGAGAAAGTGCCTGCTCCGTTTGCCACTATTGGGAGCCCAGCAGCCGTCCCATTCTCAGTTTGCGCCTGTAGAGAGCTTAGAGAAGTCGTTAAGCGTATGGGGCATAAGTTGGTGATTGTCCTGGGCTGTGCCGATTCTTCAAACATGAGCCTCAAGTCATATGTATAGTAGGTCACATTAGCAGGTAGAGTAACAACTATGTTGGCATACAGATTGGGGCAATCTACAGCTCCTGTGCTCCATTCCGCCTCTTGTTGAATTACATCTCTCACTACACCGTTGAAGATCACGTATGCTAGGTCAGAACCATAGACACTTTCTTCGCCATTTATTCGCATAAACCTTGAAGTGCTTGAAGTCAAGGTGCCAGCGACAGTTGATATTACCGTGAACGGGTCATCTCCAAACTCTAGTGCTATCTTGCTATTGTTCAGAGTCGCAGCTGAAGGATTGTCTGTGAAATACTTGTTCACATAGGCAAATGGTGTTTGGGTTGCCTCATCACTTCCGTTCCACCACAAAGTGAATTCCGAAACGCTCTTGTCAATTAGAGAGACAATCATCTGCCTGTTGCTGAGAAGGGTCGAGTTCCCGGTTAATCCCAGCGGAATCCTGTACTCCGAAGCCCAATCCTCTACCTGGAAGGAAACCTCATGGTTTACCCCATTTATCGTCTGGTTTAGGTGAAGAGCTTTCACAGGTATAGGAGGTATAGCTTTTGTTCCTGTGATTAATTCCAGGTCTTGACCGAGCCAGCGCATTGTACCATTTTGCAACCACTCCACAACTATCGTGGATTTCTCTTGTAACGAGAAGAAACTGGTATCTGGTTGAGGTGCAATCAACACTGCATCTATGGCCCAAGAATCCTGCGTTGCATCCGAGGCTTCACTGCTTCCCCGAAATCGAATCGTAAAAGTTGAACTAGTCAAATAGGAAGCTATGGACACGTTTTTCCATCCACTGACAAGGGTATTGAGCGTTGC
>CAZWBY010000009.1:26318-29022 GCA_964632825.1 uncultured Candidatus Bathyarchaeia archaeon | reverse complement strand
GCGCCCTCAAAACCCAGAGACTCTACCACAACTTCCAAGGAAGCGCATCCATGTACTCGTTCAGAGAACGAATCGACTCGCTATTCTTATCCCTCTGCTGCAAGACCTCCACCAAAGCTGAAGCCAACTCAAGATTAGTCACCGTAGGAACATTGAATTCCACCGCCTGACGACGAATAATGTAGCCATCAGCCAAGAGCTCAGGGTAGTTCTGTTGCTTGTCCGTCAAAGGCACGTTAATAACCAGGTCGATTTTCTGTTCCTGCAGATAGTCCAGTATATTCGGGCTCAGCCTAGTTTCTTTGACTTTGTGCAAGATCGCAACCTGGTCTATTCCTGCTTCTTTCAACGTCTCGGCAGTGTGCTCGGTAGCATAAATCCGAAAACCCATTGCGTCAAATGCCTTCGCAATTGGCACAACGCGCCGCTTCTCCTCTTCCCCGCCGACAGTGATCAACACAGAGCCGCCCTTTGGCGGAATGCGAAATTCCGCTGACTGCAACGCTTTGCTGAAAGCGTCAGCGAAGTTCTCGCCCAAACAAGCAACCTCGCCGGTGCTAAGCATCTCCACGCCCAGGATGGGGTCTGCGCCGCTCAAGCGCATGAAGCTGAACTGGGGAACTTTGACGCCCACATGCTGGGTAGGTGGCAACCCACAGAACTTGAGCTCGTTGAATTTCTTATCCAACATCGCAAGTGTAGCGAGTTCAATCAGGTTTATCCCTCGCGTCTTACTCACGAAAGGCATCGATCGCGAAGCCCTAAGATTACACTCGATGACGTAAACCTCGCCTTCCTTCACCAAGTATTGAATGTTGTACGGCCCTTTGATGTTCAGAGCATTGACAATCTTCTCTGTTGCCTCTTGTATCTTGACCTGAATCTCAGAAGACAACGTATGAGGTGGAATACTCATTGTGGCATCGCCACTGTGCACCCCAGCGTTCTCAACATGTTCCATAATCGACCCGATCACACAGGTTTGACCATCGTAAACCCCGTCAGCCTCAACCTCCTTGGCGTTCTCAAAGAACTTCGAAATGACGACAGGGTGATCTCGGTTAACCTTCGCGGCTGCACTCAGAAAGTTCTCCAACGCAGTTTCATTGTAAGCCACGCGCATCGCAGACCCTGACAGCACATAGCTCGGGCGAACTATGACTGGGTAACCAATCTTCCGGGCAGACTCTTTCGCATCTGCAATTGACATCAGTTTGCTCCAGTGTGGTTGTGGAATCCCCAGTTGATCCAGCAATTCAGCAAACTTCGCCCTGTCTTCAGCCACATCTATGTCTTCTGCTGAAGTTCCAAGAAGCTTAACGCCAGAAATCGCCAACTTTAATGCCAAGTTGTTTGGGATCTGACCGCCCACGCTTGTGATGACACCGAGAGGATTCTCTTTCTCGCAGATATCCAATATCCTCTCACGGGATAGCTCCTCAAAATATAGTTTATCAGAGATGTCGTAATCAGTGGAGACGGTTTCAGGGTTATAGTTGACCATAATGGCTTCTTCAATGCCATTCTTCTTGAGCGCCCAAATTGTGTTAACGCCACACCAGTCAAACTCGACGCTTGACCCTATGCGAAAAACTCCAGCGCCCAATACGATGACCTTGCTCTTTGTGTCACGAATTTCTATGTCGTCCTCATCGCCACCATAGGTCAAATAGAGGTAGTTGGTCTTGGCAGGCCATTCGGCTGCAAGAGTGTCAATTTGTTTAATCGAAGGAATTATGCCAAAGTTTTTCCTAAACTGTCTAATCGCTTGTTCACGATTGTGCTGGCAAATGGCGATTTGTCTATCAGAAAAACCGAGCCGTTTAGCTTCCCGTATAATCTTAGGTGCATCGGCTTCCTTGAGGTTCAGTTTGCGGAGTTGCTCTTCCATGCGAATTACGTTTTGTATCTTGTACAGAAAGAACGGATCAACCCCGCTGAGGCGATAGATTTCCGCTACCGAAATACCCATCTTCAACGCTTTTACAATCTTGAAAAGGCGTTCATCAGTCGGGTTTGCCAAGGCGTCCCTTATTCTCGCCTCAGTCTCAGGCTCTGCCTCATCGTCGTTGCACACAAGTCCCTGTTTGGCGATGTCCAACATTCGCACGGCTTTCTGAAGAGCCTCCTCAAAGCAACGACCGATAGCCATAACTTCGCCCACTGAACGCATCTGAGGACCCACATGGCGATCAACGTTTCTGAACTTCTGAAGATCCCACCTCGGAATCTTCACAGTAACATAATCAAGGGCTGGCTCGAAGCACGCACTTGTGGCTTCAGTGACCTTGTTAATCAGTTCTGGAAGAAGATAACCGATTGACAGCTTGGTAGCTATGTAGGCCAATGGATACCCTGTAACCTTGCTCGCTAATGCCGAGCTTCGGGACATCCGGGAGTTGACTTCTATCACGCGATACTCTTCAGATTCCTGATTCAAAGCCCACTGAATATTGCATTCGCCCACTATTCCCAAGCTGCGTATGGTGCTGATCGATGTGGATCGAATCAGATGGTACTCACGATTCGTCAGCGTCTGTGAGGGCGCAACGACTATAGAGTCTCCAGTATGCACGCCCATTGGATCGAAGTTTTCCATGTTACAGATGGTCAGGCAGTTATCGGCGTAGTCTCGAACAACCTCGTACTCGATTTCCTTCCAGTGACCAACATATTCTTCAACCAAGACCTGGGTGATTCGGCT
>CAZWBY010000009.1:19736-26218 GCA_964632825.1 uncultured Candidatus Bathyarchaeia archaeon | reverse complement strand
TCAAACTTCGGCAATTCACGTAGCCTCCAACAATCTACCGAATTCGTCGAACAAGAACTCAGTATCATAGGGTCCGGGCGACGCCTCAGGATGCCACTGCACAGCAAAAACTGGCTTAGTTCTGTGTCTTACACCTTCTACTGTTCTATCGTTCGCGTTGACAAACCAACATTCCAAGGGCGTCTTCTCGAAGCAATTTGCATCAATGGCATAACCATGGTTCTGTGTCGTGATGTAGCATCGTTTCGAGTTCAGGTCCAACGCTGGTTGGTTCTGAGAACGATGCCCGAACTTCATTTTGTAGGTATCGCCGCCCATCGCGAGCGCGAGTATCTGATTGCCCAAACATATGCCCATAACTGGGACCCTCTCAACAAGCTCACTCGTAGCGCGGATTGCAGCGACGCATTTCTTCGGATCGCCCGGACCGTTGCTCACCACTACGCCGTCTGGCTTGTATTCCATAATTTGCTTCGCTGAAAAACTGTAGGGCACCCTGACAACGCTGATTCCGCGTTTCAACAAATTGCGAATGATGCTGTTCTTTACTCCGCAATCCATAAGGACAACTGTCTTGTTGCCGTCAGTCCTGTAGACGACTGGCTCCTTGACAGAGACACCTTTCACCAGATCGACCAGGTTCGGATCTGGAACGTGCTTCACTTCTGCCAAGAGAGAGTCAAGGTCTGGTTCCCTGCCTTCCTCGCACACCTGAAGTAGCCCCAGCATTACGCCGTGAGTTCTGAGTTTCTTCGTTAAGTGCCGCGTGTCGATGCCATAGATTCCTGGGATGCCCTCGTCCACAAGCCACTCCTCAAGAGTTCTTGCGCAAGCCCAATGGTACGGGTTTGTGCATAGTTCGTGGATGACTAGCGCGGAGGTCTGAATACGGTCTGATTCAAAATAGAGCGGAAGTCCAAGCTCAAGATCATCGCGGGGAACGCCGTAATTGCCCACGAGCGGGTAAGTTAGGGTCAGCAACTGCCCTCTGTAAGACGGATCGGTGAGGGCCTCAGGATAGCCAACCATTGAGGTTGAGAAAACTGTCTCCCCAGAAGTTATGGTGGGCTTACCGAAACCTTGCCCAACAAAGAAAGTGCCATCTGATAGAATCAAGACAGCTTTCTTGCTCTTGCTGGGACTATTCTTTTGGATTGAAACCCTCCAAGAGTTCTTGGCTGGAGTTCTTAAACTTTTTGCACTTCTTCCTAATTCACTCAGAGTCGCATTCGCTGATCAACGCACCAGAGGAAACTAACTTATTTCGAAAACTATGTGGTTCTTAAGAGCATTTGCCAAGCTATCGATCAATTCAAGATTTGTCATCACGGGGATTCCGAATTCAACAGCCTTCCGCCTAATCAAATAGCCGTCCGTTATCGCTTGAGACACGATTCTGTTGGGGTGCGAGGTATTGAACACGAAATTCAGCTTTCTTTCAACCAAGTAGTCCAGAACGTTAGGTTTTTTGCCTTCGCTGATTTTGTAGATTTTTTCGCAAGGTATCCCGTTTTCAGACAGCGTGTCAGCTGTGTGATCAGTTGCGAATATTTTGTAGCCGATGTTGGCGATCTTTCTAGCTATTTCGACCGCTTTTTCTTTTTCGCCGCCAACGCTTATTAGTATCGAGTCGCCGCTTTTCGGAATTTTTGTACCGCCTGCAATCATAGCTTTCAGCAGAGCCTCCTCAAAACTGCGACCGAAGCACGCAACCTCCCCTGTTGAAACCATCTCCACGCCTGTAACTGGATCAGCACCTTCCATTCTCATGAAAGAAAACTGCGGGTACTTAACCCCAAACCTCTCTGCGACTGCTTCCCCGTCCTCTATTTTCTCACCCATCATCGCTGAGGCTGCGATTTCCATCAAATTCTTGCCTATTGCTTTAGAGACAAAAGGCATACTTCTGGAGGCTCTAAGATTACATTCAATAACGTAGACATTGCGGTCCTTCACCAAGTATTGTATGTTGAAGGGACCTTTGATGTGTAGACCGCGGGCGATTTTCCTTGTTGTCCTCCTCATTTTTTCTTTCGTGATTTCGTCGATAGTCATGGCGGGAAGTGACATTGTTGCATCTCCAGAATGGACGCCGGCGTTTTCCACGTGTTCGATTATTGCCCCAACAAATACGTTCTCGCCATCGCAAACGCCGTCTACCTCAACTTCCCTCACACTCAGCATGAACTTTGAGATTACGACAGGATGCTCGCGTGAAACCTCTGTTGCCTTCCTAAGGTATTCATCAAGCTGCGATTCGTCGTACGCAACGCTCATGGCTGAGCCTGAGAGAACATAAGAAGGTCGAATTAGAACCGGATAGCCTATTCTGTTAGCAAACAATCTGGATTTGTCTATGCTCTCCAGTTTGCTCCATTCCGGCTGTTCGATTTCCAAGCTATCCAACAGGTCACTGAACTTTGACCGATCCTCAGCTCTATCTATGTCCTCTGCAGAAGTCCCAAGAATGCCTACCCCGTTCTTCGCAAGTTTCAAAGCGAGGCTGTTTGGTATTTGTCCCCCAACGCTCACGACGACCCTTGGGAAGTTTTCCTTCTCAATAATGTCCATGACTCTTTCCAGGGTGAGCTCCTCAAAATACAGTTTGTCAAGCACGTCAAAATCGGTTGAAACGGTTTCTGGGTTACAGTTGATCATAATCACTTCGCTGATGCCCTTCTCCTTCAAAGACCAGGTCATGTTGACGCAGCACCAGTCGAATTCAACGCTCGAACCTATCCTGTAGCAGCCCGAGCCAATGACGACGACCTTGTTTTCTCCAAGGAATTCTATGTCGCTTGAATTGCTGTTGTAAGTGAAGTAGAGGTATTTTGCCGTCTCAGACCATCGTTTCGCCGTCCTAATCTGCTTCACAAAAGGCTCTACGCCAAAGTCCTTTCGCAATTTCCTAACAGCTTGTTCAGTTGTGCTAAAGTACATTGCCAGTTTCTTGTCAGAAAAGCCCAGCACCTTCGCTTTGACCAAGTTTTCTTTGGTTAGTTCAGACTTCTGCAGTATGTTTTCGAAGTCAACAATGTTCTTCATGCCTTTCAAGAAAAAGAGGTCGATTCCAGTCAGTGCATAGATTTCCTCCAAATCGATGTCTTTCCTGATGGCTTCAGCGACATAAAACAGCCTTTTGTCAGTAGGGTTAGCTAGTTCTTGCCGGATTTTCTCTAAATCAGTTTCCTGCAGGGTGTCTGTCAATTCTTTGTTGATGTCAAGCATTCTCACGGCTTTTTGCAAGGCCTCCTCGAAGGTCTTGCCTATGGCCATGACTTCTCCGACAGATTTCATTTGGGTTCCTAGGCGACTGTTTGGCGGTCTGAATTTTTGAAAATCCCACCTAGGCATTTTGACAACAAGATAATCCACGTCAGGTTCGAGAAAAGCCGCTGGTTTCTTCGTAGTCTTGTTTCCTATTTCAGATAGGCGATAGCCAAGGGCGATTTTGGCCGTAACGTAGGCAATTGGGTAACCAGTTGCCTTGGAAGCGAGGGCAGAGCTTCGTGATAACCTCGAATTCACTTCAATTACCTTGTACTCACCTGTTTTAGGATGGACGGCGAACTGGATATTGCATTCTCCAACCAAACCGAGAGCACGCAAGACGGCAAAACTGGTTGCTTTCAGCTTCTGATACTCCTCATCGCTAACAGTTTGAGAGGGCGCAACGACTATGCTATCGCCCGTGTGAATTCCCATCGGGTCAAAATTCTCCATACTGCAAACGATCATGCAGTTGTCGTCATGATCGCGCAAAACCTCATATTCAATTTCTTTCCACTTGCCAACGTACTGTTCAACCAAGACCTGAGAGATTCTGCTATGGACAAGACCAATTGAAGCAATTCTTCTCAGATCATCTTCATTGAACGCGGCTCCTGTTCCCTGACCGCCTAGCGTATATGCGACCCTCACCATCACGGGGTAACCAATTTCTCTGGCTGCTTGAACAGCTTCTTCCACCGTATTCGCTTTTTTGCTATTAGGTATGGGTATTCCTGCGCGCAGCATCGTCTCTCTGAACAAATCTCTATTGTCTGCTCTTTCGATCGCTTCAACGCTTGTGCCTAAGACCGTGACACCGTGTTTTTCAAAGATTCCGTTTTCTGCCAGTTCCGTTCCACAATTAAGGGCAGTCTGACCGCCAAATCCAAGTAGCACGCCATCTGGTTTTTCCTTCTCAATGACCTTTTCCACAAACTCCGGTGTGATGGGCAGAAAATAGGCTTTATCGCCAACGAATTTCTTGTCAGTTTGTATCGTCGCAACGTTTGGGTTAACAAGAACCACTTCGATGTTTTCCTCTTTCACTGCCTTGATAGCTTGAGCGCCTGAATAGTCGAACTCTCCTGCCTCACCAATCTTTATGGCTCCACTGCCCAAAATCAAGACTTTCTTTATGGATTCAAGTTTCGGCATCTTCTCTGTTCAGCTCCATTTTTGTGTTGTTGCTAAATGTGACACTATTACGGGAAACCGCGACAGCCCCGTGTTGATCGAGTTCATCAGATTATCAGGGGACCAAAACACGGAGACTGCGCAATAATCTGCTTCATCTAAAGCGTTTAACGATACTTCGAAACGGCAGGAAAACGGAGGGAGAGAATTTTCTAAAGGTAGAGGAACACTCATTTTTCTGGAGTTTTCTTGTAGGGCCAAAGCCCTATTCTACCTCCAGCTTATTGTTTCTAAGTTTTGCGTCTGCCCCGGTTTTTCCTCTGGAGATGGATTCTGCTGTCAACAATAGGTTGTCTTCTGCTTCTTTGAGGCGTTGCTTCATCTTGTGTAAGGCAGATTTTGCGACAGCCAAGTTTTTCTTCCTCGCAAGAAGCGCTCTTTTCACTTCCGATGGGGCGGGCCCCCCTATTACTTTGTGGCTTTTCACGATTTTCAATGGGTTTGACAGTGAAATGAGATCCTCTGTCTTTACAGACAACTCGATGCCCGCTGAAGACTGGGCAATTTTCCCAACGATCCCAGGAGTCACATCTGCCAGAGTTTGCTTGGCTGCTAGAAGCGACTTCACCAAGGAACCCACTATTTTGTGTGCCGACCGAAAAGGAACACCATATTCCCGAACGAGTATGTTTGCTAGTTCTGTTGCAGCAACGAAACTTGCTGATGATTTAACAGAAACATCTGAAACGACTTTCAAATTAGGAATGAGCTGAGCTAGAATTGTGACCGAGTTCGTGACACTTTCCAATGCAGACCAAAGCTTGGGCGTGATTTCCTGGAAATCAAGGTTGTACGTCGATGGCATGTTCTTCATTGCAGCCGCGGACGCCACGAAGTCACCGAGAACGTGACCAGCTCTAGCGCGAACTACTTCCGGAACCTCAGGATTCTTCTTCTGAGGCATGATGCTACTCGTGGAAGTAAAGTCGTCCGGAAGCTCTATCACGCCGAAGTCTGGCGAACTCCAAACTATCAAGTCTTCAGCCATCTGGCTCAGGGCAACGGCAATCAGTGTCAAGACCGCATTGGTTTCGAGCACAAAATCGCGGCTGCCAACCGCATCAATGGAGTTTTCCAGCAAACCATCAAAGCCCAGCAATTCACACACACGCTTACGGTTTATTGGGAAACTCGTGGTAGCTAAAGCTCCTGCGCCCATGGGACACACATTTACTCTTGCGTATGCGCTCTTGAGCCTTTGCAAGTCTCGATCCAAGGCGTCATAACGTGAGAGAAGATAATGAGCAAAAGTTACGGGCTGCGCAGGCTGCAAATGAGTGTAGGCCAAAATAACGGTTTCCAAATGATTTTCCGATGTTTGAGCTAGAGCTTCTTGCAGCTCAGTCACTGAATACATGAGGTTGAGCAATTTCTGTCGAAGAGCAATGCGAATTGCCGTAGCGACCTGGTCGTTTCGGCTCTTGGCAACGTGGAGATTTCCACCCGTTTCAGGCCCTGTCTTTTCGAGGACGGCTTCTTCAACCGCCATATGAACGTCTTCGGACGAGGCGTCAAGTTTAACGTTCAAATCTATTGTTAGTGCCTCAAGGAGCTTAGCGCCATCTGAGAGTTTGATAATTCCTTGCTCAGTGAGCATTATCACATGAGCTGTATTGATCTGAACAACCGCACTTTTGAGTTTAGCGTCGTCTTTTATCGATGATGTAAACTCGGCAACGTCTTTCCTTGCAGATGATAGTCTTCCTCCGCGCAGTGTCTTTGACATTGCTGAGTTCCTTTGTTGAGTGGTACTGTATATTCACTACTTAACTGCTTTCTTCTTGGCTACCGTTCGCTTCAACACATTGTGCATTCTTGTCTGGAGCCCCCACAACTCAATGAAGCCTTTTGAGTAGGTTTGGTTGAAGCTCGTTTTTATGTTGTAGTTTACCAAGTTCTTGTCGTACAGCGAAAACGGTGATGAGCGCCCGACAACTCGAAGCCCGCCCTTGTACAGTTTCACGCGAACTTTGCCGCTGACATTTTCCTGTGACTTGTTGATGAATGCCTCCAAGTCC
>CAZWBY010000009.1:6273-19636 GCA_964632825.1 uncultured Candidatus Bathyarchaeia archaeon | reverse complement strand
TCAAGAGTCTCTTCGTTCAAAGCTACAGGAACACCTGCTTCGAAGGTGATAGTAACATACTCGGGCTTGTTCGGTGCATTTTCAGGTGAAGAAGTCCATTCGAAAGCGTCTTCAGGAGGTTCCTTGCTGGCATCTTCGAGAAGACCACACTCGATGGATCTGCCCCATATGCTTTGATCGATACTGTATTTCTTCGCAGCAGTTGAGATTGGTATTCCGTGAGCTTTGGCATAGACAATTTCCTCGTCTCGCGTCATTTCCCACTCGCGGACGGGAGCGATAATCTTCAACTCTGGTGCCAATGCGCCAACTGTGACGTCAAACCGGACTTGGTCGTTTCCTTTACCTGTGCAACCGTGGGCAAATCCTGTGGCACCTTCCTTCTTGGCAATTTCGACCATTTTCTCCACTATAAGTGGACGTGAAAGGGTCGTGCTGATGGGGTATTTGCCTTCGTAAAGCGCGTTGGCTTTGATTGCGGGAAAAATGTAGTTTGTTGCAAATTCCTTTCTCGCATCTATCGAGTAGTGGTTTGCAACACCAAGTTTTCGTGCCTTTTCTTCTATCTCTTTCAGGTCTTCTTGTTGTCCAACATCGACTGTAACTGTAACGACCTGCGCGTTGTATTTTTCTTGGAGCCATTTAACAAGAACAGAAGTGTCAAGACCCCCTGAGTAAGCTAGAACTACTTTTTCCGACATTTTGTTGCTCCGCCTTTTTTTGAAGTGGGTTTTTCCCCTTACCTCTCGGCGGGTATTTTTAAACTTTGTGACTTCTTTGTAACTCGATAAGCCTTAAATGTCCTAATTGATACAGTATTGCAACATGACAACGGCTCAGAACGTAAGAAGTTACCTACGGAACAAACCCTACCTACTGGAAGCCTTGGAAAAAGGAATAGTGAATCTCAGCGAGCTCTCAAGGCAAATTCAACAAGAGTTGAAAATCGACAATACAAGCGCGGTCAAGGCAGCTTTACGGAGATTTGCGGCAGAGCTTCAGAAACACAAGCAAAAACGGGAAGAGAAAGTTCTTCAACTCCTTGGGCGAAGCGGCATCGCTGTCTACGACCGAAAGTCAGTCATAATTACAACTAAAGAATTGGAAAAGAAAAATGGGTTAAAAGTCGATCTTCTCGAAAAGTACGTTTACCTCCTCGACCGAAGTGACCTGCCGGAGAGAATTAACGCCCTTGTTAAGCACGAGAACTGCACCATGATCGTTGTGCACTCGCCTGAAGAGCTTGAAGCCACACCTGGAGTGGTGGCTTTCCTCGCCACATTGCTGGCAGAGCAGAATGTGAACATAATTGAGTTCATCTCATGCTGGACCGAGACCATCATGGTTGTTGAGAAGAAAGACAGCCTCAAAGCCTATGAGGTTCTTTCCAACATGGTAAGCTAATCAGCACAAACGCTTTTTAAGCTAGATGGCAAGCGAGATTCACTAGTTGAACGATCAAAACGGATGAGTTACCGTGGTTACTCTGGTAGGCGACGACCCTGAGGTAGACTAGATGAAGTACATAATTGTTGTCGGTGACGGGATGGCTGATTATCCTGTTCCTGAATTGGGAAACCTGACCCCCCTGCAGGTGGCTCGCAAACCGAACATAGATTCTTTAACCGCCAAAGGTCGCTCTGGACTTCTTAAAACTGTGCCCAACAGCATGAGTCCAGGTTCTGATGTTGCTATACTCTCAGTGCTGGGCTATGACCCCGTCACGTCTTGCGCCGCCAGAGGACCATTGGAAGCACCTGCGAGAGGTATCCAGCTGTTGCAGGATGATGCAGCCTTCAGGTGTAACCTGATAACGGAAAAAGACGGAGTACTTGTGGACTACTCTGCGGGTCACATAACGAGCAAGGAATCTGCAGAAATAATGGCATCCGTTAAAGAGTCCTTTGAAAAACAGGGAGACATCGAGTTTTTTTCAGGACTAGACTACCGACATTTCATGATCTTAAGAAAACGACCGAAGCCTCATCTGATTGAGTGCACCCCGCCTCATGATGCCATCGGACGAAGAATCTCGGAAATTCTGCCGAAAGCAAAAACTGCGGAAGCAGAGAAAGATGTGGCTTTGCTGAGAAAGACAATACTTGATTCCAGAGGAATCTTGGCTTCTCATCCAGTGAACGTAGCTAGGGAGAGAGCGGGCAAAAATCCGGGGAATACTATTTGGCCGTGGGGTGGAGGTAAGAAACCTTCACTGGAACCATTCAAGAAAAAGTATGGGCTGAAGGCGGCTGTTATCTCTGCCGTGGACTTAGTGAAAGGAATCGGTATATACGCAGGACTAGAGGTTATCGATGTTCCGGGGGCCACTGGCATGCACGATACAAACTATGAGGGCAAAGCAGAATCGGCGCTGAAAGCTCTTGCGAGCAATGACTTGGTTTTTGTTCATGTCGAAGCGCCTGATGAAGCTGGACATGTCAAAGATTGCAGGTTGAAAGTCAAAACGATTGAAGATTTGGATAAGAGGCTTGTGGGTAGAATTCTCGGTGGTCTAAGTGAACCTTTTGCGATCGCCATCCTTCCGGATCATCCAACTCCGATTACCGTTGGGACGCACACCCGAGATCCTGTGCCTTTTGTGATTTGTTCCCCCTCCTTTGATCCTGATGGTGTCCGTGAGTTTGATGAGTTCTCGGCAAGGAATGGTGGGTTTGGTCTGGTTGAAGGCGAGGGCTTCATGCCACTTTTGGTGGCGAACAGGAGAATCCGCTGAACCAAACATCTGCCAAACAAACTCGCAACGAACTCGTCCTTCTTTCTTATGAGGGATTGGCTCTCTTCAGAGCACAAGTAGCCTTACATAGTAAGGCCAAAACGCTTTGAGCGCTCTTTAGTCACCACAATATTAATAATAATTACAATTGGATAGTGTCGTCTGATTTAGGGATAACACATGTCGCTCAGCCAAGTAACCGTCATCTCGCCTGCAACGACCGCCAATCTAGGTCCAGGCTTTGACGTTTTTGGCTTGGCCTTGAAGACGCCGCACGACAAGGTTACTCTAGGCGTGATTCCTGAAGATGTCGTGATAGAGGTTGCTGGGCTGTCTGCGAGCACGATTCCCACCTCGCCTGAAAATAACACTGCAGGCGTCGTGGCAAAACACATCTTATCAGAATTCCACTTGAAACACGGTGTAGCCATCAAAATCGACAAGGGTATCGTTCCAGGCATGGGCTTGGGAAGCAGCGCCGCCTCAGCTGCAGCCGCAGCCTTTGGCTTAAACGAACTGTTCAATCTGCAAATAGATAAGAAGGAGTTGGCGCGGTTGGCAGCCAAGGGTGAAATCACATCAGCGGGCTACGAGCACGCGGATAACGTTTCAGCAGCACTCTACGGAGGCTTCGTCATTGTGCGTTCATACAAGCCTCTTGAAATAATCAATTTGAAGCCTCCAACGGACATGGAAGTGTGCGTGAGTTACCCAAATATGACGACACCTGCCCACAAGACCAAGAAGGCTCGTGCAGTTGTTCCGAAACGTATTTCAATCGATAAGCTGGTTCGTAACGTTGGCAGTGCAGCAGCCCTGGCAAGCGGGTTCACCCAAGGAGACATTGATTTAATTGGCGCGTCAATGTCTGACGCAGTGGTTGAGCCTGAGAGAGCAGCTTCAATCCCAGGATACCTGACTGTTAAGGAAAACGCGTTGAAAGCTGGTGCGTGCGGTGTAGCCATAAGTGGGGCTGGACCAGCCATGATCGCTATAGTTAACAAGAGGAAAGCCAACTCCACTAAGGTGGCTAATGCCATGAAAGCAGGATTTGAGTTGTCTGGTCTGGGAGCAACGGCATTCGTCACAAAACCAGGCAGAGGCGTTTACGTGCTGGAGAAGAAATAATGACGCACCAAGAATGCATCAACTGCAGAACCAAATACCTGACAGATGAGATCATTTATTTCTGCAAGAAATGTGGTGACCTACTTGAAGTCAAAGAGGATTACGACGCGCTAGCGAGTAGATTAAAAAGAAGTGAATGGCGAAAAACCCCGCTTTCTGTCTGGCGCTACAGAGACTTCATGCCCATCAACGATTTCTCAAAAACCGTCACATTGAACGAAGGCGGAACGGGACTCCACTTTTGCGAGCGCTTAGGAAAACAATTGGGGCTCAATCAACTCTACGTGAAGAACGAGGGTGAGAACCCAACCGGTTCCTTCAAGGATAGAGGCATGACCGTTGGCGTCACAAAGGCGGTGGAACTCCGCGTGAATTCAGTCATCTGCGCGTCGACAGGAAACACTTCCGCCTCTCTGGCGGCATATGCTGCGAAAGCAGGAATGCAGTGCGCCGTGCTCATTCCTTCAGGAAAAATCGCGTATGGGAAACTGGCGCAAGCGATAATCTATGGGGCAAAAGTCATCCAGGTGCGAGGCAACTTTGATGAGGCGTTGGATATTGTGCTCAAGCTTTCGGAGAAGCACAGGAGCATTTACCTGTTGAACTCCATAAACCCCTTCAGGATAGAAGGGCAAAAATCACTCGGATATGAAATAGCTGAGCAGCTGAATCAAGAGTCTCCCGATCGAGTAGTCGTGCCCGTGGGCAACGCTGGAAACATCAGCGCCATATGGAAAGGCTTCACTGAATTCCGCAAACTCGGATTCATAGAAACACTTCCTAAGATGACGGGTATTCAGGCAGAGGGTTCTGCACCCATTGCGCATGCTATCAAGAATCGAACCAAGCAAATCAGCCCAGTCGCAAAACCTGAAACCATCGCGACCGCGATCAGGATAGGGGCACCGGTAAGTTGGAAGAAAGCAATGAATGCCATCCTCGACTCGCATGGGACAGCTGAAACCGTGAC
The DNA here is from genome assembly GCA_964632825.1 of uncultured Candidatus Bathyarchaeia archaeon. GTDB lineage: Archaea > Thermoproteota > Bathyarchaeia > Bathyarchaeales > Bathycorpusculaceae > UBA11855. The sequence continues at coordinate 14,804 of CAZWBY010000009.1, read as the reverse complement.
CGATGAAGAAATACTGGGTGCACAAAAAATGCTCTCACGTTTGGAGGGGCTTTTCGTGGAACCCGCGAGCGCTTCGTCAATCGCTGGATTGAAAAAACTGGTTGAGAATGGCGAGGTTGACCGAAACGAGCGTATTGTCTGTGTTACGACAGGTCACGGACTTAAGGATCCTGATGTCGCAGTTAAGACGAGTGAGAAGCCACTGGAAGTTGACGCCAAGGTTGAAGCCATCGAACGTGCATTGGGCTTAGCAGTACCTATCGAGATTTCAGTTCATGGAGGGCGCAGATGAGAATCATAATGGTAGGTTACGGCGTCGTTGGGCAAAGCCTAGCAAGCATTTTGCTGCGTCGACAAAGCGAAACTGCCAGAGACCACGAGCTCAACCCAAAAGTCGTTGCCATCGTTGACAGGGGAGGAGCAGCAATAAACCCGAGAGGCTTAGATCTTGAGGGAATTGCGAAAGTTAAGGGACTCAAGGGCACGGTAGCGGCTGATCGTGAATTCGGTCATTCCGAAATGCGACCTGTAGCTGCAGTCGAGGAGATTGAAGCAGAAGTCGTTGTGGAAACGACGCCTACAAATGTTAAGAACGGTGAACCGGGACTGTCGCACATCAAAACCGCGTTCAGAACGGGCAAGAACGTGGTCACTACCAACAAGGGTCCGTTGGCGTTGGCATTCCCAGCATTGCGGGAGTTGGCGGATTACAACCGCGTTTACTTGAGGTTCAGCGGCACTGTTGGTGGCGGAACCCCTGTCTTAGAGCTAGCCAAGAAATGTTTGGCAGGAGACAGGATAACTTCCATCCGGGGAATACTGAACGGAACGACAAACTACATTCTCACCGAAATGTCTGAAAAACGGATCAGCTTTGAGCTGGCTCTGGAGAGCGCAAAGAAGCTTGGATACGCTGAGACGGACCCTTCAATGGATCTGGACGGAATAGACCCAGCCTGCAAGGTCGTAATAATGGCAAACTGGATTATGAATAAGAAACTAACCCTGAAAGACGTAAGGGTTAAGGGAATACGTGACGTTACGTTAAAAGCGCTTACTGAAGCCTCAAACAGAGGCAACGCAATTAAACTCGTCGGTTCCATAGACGGGGAAGCTTCAGTTATGCCAACAGAAATATCGAAACGTGACCCACTCTGCGTCAGCGGTGTACTAAACGCTGTGACTTACACTTCAGAGTTCGCCGGCGAAGAAACCATAGTAGGCAGAGGGGCAGGGGGACCTGAAACAGCAAGCGCGATCTTGAGAGACCTGCTAGACATCAAGCATAGCCTAGCTGAAAGGCAACCTGAAGACTTAGATTTTGGAGTCTGGAGAAAATGAAGAAAATTGTGATGAAGTTTGGAGGAACTAGTGTAGCCACGGGCGAAAACATCAAGCACGTGGCAAAAATAGTCTCGGACACGGTCAAGAAGAACTGCGGCGTTGTGGTAGTAGTTTCAGCTCTAGATGGAGTCACTGACGAGCTTTTCGAAGCAGCTAATCAAGCGCAGAAGGCAAAACAAGACTACATTCAGAAGTTTAAGCAAACGATGCTCGACAAACACAAAGGCGCGATCGCCAAAGCCATCAAGACAAAACAGACAAACCGAGAAACCCAGCAAGCAGTAGAAAGCATAATCGATGAACTTGAGAAAGTCCTGACAGGCATAAGTTATGTTGGTGAACTCACGCCCAAATCAAGAGACTACGTTCTTTCATTCGGAGAACGTTTATCAGCCCCAATTGTTTGCGGCGCCATCCGAGACTTGAAGCTGCCCTCACAGTGGTTCACCGGCAAGGATGCGGGAATAGTGACCGACTCGAATTTTGGGCAAGCGGACCCACTGATGAATGTTACCACGCATCAGCTGAAGGAACGAATCGAACCGTTACTTGAAAAAGGCGTGGTCCCGGTTGTTTCAGGTTACATCGCTGCAACACAAGAAGGAGTGGTTACAACCCTCGGTCGAGGCGGGTCTGACTACACAGCGACTATTCTCGGTGCTGCCTTGAAAGTTGACGAGGTTTGGATCTGGACGGATGTGGATGGGCTGATGACTGCAGATCCCAAAGTAATTCAGGAGGCAAAGATGTTGCCTGAGTTGTCATACCGAGAGGCAGCTGAAATGGCTATTTTCGGGGCTAAGGCCATGCATCCAAGAGCGCTGGAGCCAATAATAAGGGAGAACATTCCTGCCAGGATAAGAAATGTCTTCAACCCCACGAATCAAGGTACGCTTATTTCGAGCCGTCAAAAAACCAAGAATGCTGAGGCGGTGAAAGCTGTCGCTGTGATCAAAGACGTTGCCATGATAAACGTTGGCGGAGCAGGAATGGTTGGAGCGCCGGGCAGCTATGCTCGAGTGCTAGAAGTGCTGAGTAGAAGTGGCATCAATGTAATGATGATTTCGGCAGCGGTATCCGAGGCAAATATTTCTCTGGTGGTCCGCAGGAGCCTGCTTGGTAGGGCGCTTAGCGCACTTGAGATCGCAGTTCTCGGAAAAGGCCTGGTCAGCGAAGTGACCTCTGAGGACGATGTTTGTGTCGTTGCAGCTATGGGTGCGAAAATGAAGGGAACACTGGGTGTGGCTTCGCGGATCTTCACTGCTGTTGCCAGAAAAGGGATCAACATTCGAATGATAGCTCAGGGGTCATCAGAGCTCAACATCTCATTTGTGGTCAAAGAAGCGGATAGCATGGAAGTTGTGCGAGCCATTCACGAGGAGTTCAAACTAGGCAAGAACTAGGCAAGTTGTTGGCTGCCGTCTGCGCTTTTTTCCGTTCTGTTGTTGTGCAGCTCAGCTAGCTTCAGAATCGTTTCTTTGAAGATTTCAATTGAATCAAGGTACTCGCTGATGACGATGTGCTCGTCCAGTGTGTGGTCGAGGTGCGAGTCGCCTGGACCGTAGGTGACTATTGGAAGAACCATTGCTTTGCCGAGGATATTCATGTCGCCTGTTCCTGTTTTTCGCAATAGTGTAGCGGGTTTGTTGAGGACTTTTCGCACGGAAGAAGACAACGCGTGAACCAAGGGTGAGTTCTTTTCCACTTCGAACGGTTCAACTGAATCCACCATTGTGGCTCTGACTTTAACCTGAGGGTTTGCCGTCTTGTATTTGTCAATAGTCTTTAGCGTGTCTTCGAGAACCTGACCAGAGGTGAACTGCGGGGGAATTCTGATGTCAATGTACATTTCACTTTCAAACGGTATGACGGAGGTAGCCTGACCACCAGATATCTTGGTGAGACAGGCGCTGATTGAGTTGAACGGCGCCTCTTGAGGATTCAAGGGAAAGCTGTTCTTTATCTGGATCCAGAGTTCGTAAGCTTTCTCCAGCGCGTTTTCGTAGAGCCATGGGGTTGACGAGTGTCCTGTTTGTGTCTTACATGTTACTTTCAGCTGAATTTGTCCTTTGTAGCCTATTGTTATGTTTTCTACGCCGCTGGGTTCCCCGAATATGGCGTAGTCGGCTTGGATCCCTTCTTTTATTAGTTCCCTGACTCCGGCGCTGGTTGCTTCTTCCTCTACGACGCTAACAATCAGAACTCTTCCTTTGAATGCTGGGTCTTTGCCCACTGAGGCTGCAGCCATCACCATAGCTGCTAGAGGTCCTTTTGCGTCTACCGCGCCCCTGGCGAAAATCTTTCCTTCCTCAACTCTGAGCGGAACATGCCCGGCGACGGTGTCCATGTGCCCGCATAGGAGAATTACTGGGGTGCCTTCGCCGATGTTTCCGATCACATTTCCAACGTTGTCTTTGCCGACTTGCAGTCCTAGCTTGGTCATCTCATCGGCTAGGAAGTTGCCTATATCTTCCTCCTTGCCAGAGGGGCTGTAGATGCCAAGAAGGTTAGTTAGGAGGCGAACCGCTTGCTCTTGCATTTTCCTCTTCCTCCAAGACTGAATCCAAGACGGATATGGTTCTGTTGATTTGTTCTTTCTCAATCACTAGTGGCGGTAGGAAACGCAGTACGTTTCTGCCGGCGTCCAGAATCAGCACTCCTTTTTCTGCTGATCTGAGTAATGTGTTTAGCACATCGAATTTGACTTCAGTTCCCAACATTAGACCTAAACCGCGGACTTCCTTAACGTTCTTGTGCTTGTTCTGAAGGTCTGTTAGTTTTGCCTTGAAATAGGCGCCAAGCGTTGCCGCCCGATCGACGAGTTTTTCCTCTAGGAGCACGTCAATGGCTGCGGAAGCTGCTGCGCATACTAGAGGGTTTCCGCTGTAGGTGGTTGAGTGGTCTCCGACTTTGAACTTTGACATTATTTCTTCTCTTGCGACTGTAACACCTAATGGTAGACCGCCAGCTAGCGACTTGGCAAGGCACATTATGTCGGGAGTCACACCCCAATGTTGGCAGGCGAACAGTTTGCCGGTTCTGCCAAAACCGGTTTGCACTTCGTCGAATATCAGGAGGATGTTTTTCTCGCTGCAGAGTTCTCTGAGTCCTTGAAGGTAACCTTCTGGAGGAACTCGGATTCCGCCCTCGCCTCGTATTGGCTCGACTAGAAAGGCGGCTGTACGTTCAGTTATCGCCTCTCTTGCCTTGTCTAAGTTGTCAGGTGGAACATGTTTGATATCTGGAACAAGTGGCTGGAAAGGGTCTCGGTATTTTTTGTCCCAAGTTGCTGATAAGGCGCCCATTGTTTTTCCGTGAAATGCGCCCATTACGGCGATTATTTCTGGTTTTGAAGAAGCTCTTCTGGCGAGTTTCATCGCGCACTCGACTGATTCGGCTCCGCTGTTTGAGAGAAATGCCTTGTCCAATCCTTTTGGGGTGATGCTTGTGAGTTTCTGCAGGAATTCTGTACGTTTCTCGTTGTAAAAACCAGCGTGGCATGAGATGAGTTTGCCAGCTTGTTCACAAACTGCTTTCACTATCTTGGGGTGAGAATGCCCCAGTAATGCTACACCGTAGCTTGAAGTGCAATCCACGTATTCTTTGCCATTTACGTCCCAGACTGTTGCACCTTTTCCTCGGGTTAGTACGATCGGTTTCTTGGCGAAAACGTTCGCCATCAATCTGTTTTCAGAGTTGATTATCTCTGTTTCATTCATTTGTGACCACTGTTCCGCGCTCGTGTCTTAACGCTGATGAAATCGGCTGCTTGCCCAGACCAGAAGTGATCAGCACTTCCTTCACGCCCTGGTTTAGAGCTTCCAAAGCTGCATGAACTTTTGTGCTCATGCCCTGTCCTATGCCTGAAAGGACCTCTTTGACTTCTGTTGTGCTTATTTTCGAAACGAGTTTTCCTTTGAGCATCAAACCTTCAACATCTGTCAGTAGAATAAGGCGGTCAGCTCTCAGCGCGCCTGCTACAATGGCGGCTGTCCTGTCGCCGTCTACGTTGAGCGGTTCAAACTCGTCGCTTATGGCTATCGGAGTAACCACGGGAACATAGTTCTTCTCCAGTAGAAAACGGAGCAAGCTAGAGTTGACGTCGGTGATTTTGCCTGTGTAGCCACCGTCGATCACCTTCTTGCGACCTCTCTCGTCTACCACGATTAGTTTCTTCTTTCGTTCTGCCTTGAGAAGCATTCCGTCAAGACCGGATAGACCAACTGTTGGAATTCCTTGGCTTTGAAGGGCCAGCACTATCTGTTTGTTCATTTTTCCGGCCATGACCATGCTGTAGATTTCTATGGTTTCCTTGTCTGTGTAGCGGCTTCTGAAGCCTTCCGGGGAGACAATGAATTTTTGTTGCTTGCCGAGTTTGGTGGCGATCTCTGTGACTTCAACGCCGCCCCCGTGAACCAGAACTGCTTTGTTTTCTTCGAGAAGAGTTTTTAGGTCTGAGACAAGGGCTGAAGAAGCGCCCTCTTTCAGAATGCTGCCGCCCATTTTCACGACAAATAACATGTGTGTCACATCGGGTGGAAGCCTGTGCTCTTGAGACCGGTGGTTTCGTCTATGCCCATTAGGAGGTTCATGCATTGAACGCCTTGTCCTGAGGCGCCTTTGACCATGTTGTCTATTGCTGAGAACAGCAGAAGTCTGTTTGCGTGTTCATCGATCTCGAATCCAATGTCGCAGTAGTTTGTGCCCAAGGTTACTTTGGGGTCTGGGAGTTGGTAGGAGCCCTTTTGGTATTTGACGAAGCGTATGAATGGTTCACCTTCGTACTGTCCTCTCAGCGCCTTCCAGACATCCTTGTTCGTCAAGGGTTGTTTTGGGAACGTGTGGATCGTCGATAGTATGCCTCTGACCATGTTTACAGCGTGAGGTGTGAATGAAATGGATATTGCTTCGTTAGTGAAGGCATTGAGTTCTTGTTCAACTTCAGCTATGTGGCGATGACCGACAACTTTGTAGGGACGAACACCCCCGAATCGCTCAGGATGATGGGAGGCAACGGTTGGTTTGCTGCCGCCTCCTGAAGAGCCAACTTTCAAATCTGCGACAATACGGTTGTGCTCGACTAGCCCCGCCTTAACTATGGGAACGAGCGGTAGCATCGTTGCCGTTGCCATGCAACCAGGACAAGCCACTATTCTGGCTTTCTTGATCTCGTCCCTGTGAAGTTCTGGTAAGCCGTACGCTGCTTCTTTCAGAAGTTCGGGATGCGTGTGCTTCCATCCGTACCATTTTTCGTAGTCGTCTGGGTTTTTGAGACGGAAGTCCGCGCTCATGTCAATCACTTTGAGTCCGACATCGAGGAGTTTAGGCACCAAGTTTACGGACCCGCCGTGTGGAGTAGCAGCAAAGACGAGATCGCAGTTTTTCTGTAGCTCGTTTATGTCCATGGGTACGAATTTTTGTTGTGTAAGGCCCCGGAGGTTGGGGTGTACGTTGAATATGTATTCGCCTACTGTTTGACGGGAAGTCACCATTGTGACCTCGACTTCAGGATGGGGGATGAGTAGACGCAGTAGTTCGCTGCCGACGTATCCGGTGCCGCCGATTATACCGATTCTCAACTTTTTCACCTTTCTGTTCTTTAGAGTAGACTTTGCGCGCCTTTCAGGAGTGGAATTGCCACGTTGATTCCTGCGATGAGGCGCGTGTGTTCCCAGAATTCTGGGCAGGAATTTGCTTCGTGGAAGACTATAGCATGTTTGTTTTCTTCAACGCTATCTTCAATTACGTTCCTTATTCTGCCGTATGTTTCAGTGCTCTTGTATTCTTCAAAGGCCTTCTCCAGCATTGTGTTCCAATGGGAGAAGTCTCTGAGTCTGCTTTCGTCTTTCTTCACTTTCTGCACTTTCTCGAACTCCGTTGCAGCTTTGTCGAGTTCTTCCTTAACCGAGACGTCTTCCACTTTGGTCTTGTCGCCTAGATTAATCATTGCATCCATGGCTATGACCCAAGCTTCGTGATCTTTGCTGAGGGCTTTCCCGCATTTTACGGCTAGTTCTCGTATATGCGTAGGTAGTTTGGTCTCGAATACCATGTTTCCCAGGTATGTGTTGGTTCTGAAGTCTTTAAAGCCCCCCCGTGCCATGGCAACAGGGTAGCAGTTGGGCTCTTTTCCTTTCTCTTTTGCGACTATTATGCGTAGGTCGTAGAACCATTTCTTGACTAATTCTTGAGAAAGCACGCCAACCGGATTTGTGATCGACGGGGTGACTTGTTTGATGTTCATTACCAGTTCATCCCGGTTTTTGGCAAGAATTATCTTGTTTCCGTGGGTGCCGGCGTCTGGTTTTATGACGATGCCTTCATCCAGGGCTATTTGCTCTTGCAACAAGTCTGCGATGTCTGTCTCGTTGTGGATTTCTCTGCCATCTCTTGTAGTCTCGACAGGGTCGCACGGTACATAGACGGTTTTTGGAATTGGAATTCCCCAAGCCCAGAAATGCAGGAGTGTTCTTATTTTGCTGTAGCATTCGAACTCTATTGAAGAAGCGTTTATTACCCTTTTGCCGAAAGTCTCCATTGTGTGGGATGCAGCCAGTCTTCGGTTTTTGCTCTGTGCCCTGTTTAGAACGACGCCTACACTTTTTAGGACCTCTGTGTAGTCTTTGCCTTTGGTTCTGAGGCTGTATCCTTCTTTGCATATTGTGATCGCGGTCTTTCGGAAGGGAATGAAGGTGAGGTCGATTCCCATTTGTTCAGCGGTGAGTTTTATGCCGTTCTCGTCGTTTTCTGATCGTTCATAAAGAAGTGCTATGCTCATCGTTTCCTTGCATCCATGAGAAGTATGATTCTTAAAAAACTCAGGTCAGGATATTATTCTTTCGTTTATTTGAGATCTGCTGTTTATTCGCCCCAGTCTTCGCCTTCAATGGTTAATTCCTGAAGGTCTACGCATCCACCGTTCACTTGTTTGACTTCGAGTTCGAGTCCGCAACCTGGGCAACTTAGGATTTCTCCCGTCGCAGTGTCTGCTGGAACGTCTAGGTCTGCGTCACAATCTGGGCATTTGGTCTTGTTCATTACCTTCACCTCTTGGAGATTCGGATTTCCTGTTTGCTTGATCATTTTGTTTCCACGTTTTTTGCGGTCGGAAATGTCAAGTTGATTGAGTCGGGTTTCTTTTAAACATTGTGACTTATTCATAACAAAATAAGCTCTCGGTGTTCCAA
>CAZWBY010000009.1:1806-6173 GCA_964632825.1 uncultured Candidatus Bathyarchaeia archaeon | reverse complement strand
GCGAAGGCGCAGAAGCAATAACCCTGCTAGCTACTCACCCTTCTTTCCCGACGCAGGAAGTTTCAGAAAGAATTCGGAAGATCCCGAATGTGGAAACACTCTATGAAGTGACCGGCGAATATGACATAGTCGCGGTGATCAGCGGCATAAGCGTCATGGAAGTAAACGAGTGCATCGAGAAAATCCGTCGCGTTGAAGGCATCATGAAAACAAACACCATGATAGTTCTTCGAAGCTGGTAGCTCCACGTGTGCTTGAAGAGTTTCTCTTGAATTCTGGGCAGCTACCTTGGAGAGACTTCGGTGTATGTACCTGCATCCACGTGTACTTCAAATCCGTTGCCCGAATTCGGCCTAACTTTGGCGTTAACCAACCGAACAATCGTATTTTGGCTGATCGTCTGCGCGAGTTCTTCTGCTTTCTCACTCCAGGCAACGACTGTTATGTCGCAGGTCTCGTCCGTAAGTGTGAAACGCAGCACTTTACCCATTGTCTGGTCTTGACGGGTAAACGTTGAAAGACCGAAAGTGTTTTTCACCCTCCCTGACAAGTGGACGTTCTGGTGGGCGGCGGTTATTTGGCTGACTCTCGTTGTGATTTCTTCGAGGGAAGGGTAGTTTTTTTCTTCGAGATCTTGCGGGTTTACTTCGATGTTGCTTCTCTCGCCAAGATGCAGTTCGGTCTTGCAGTTCCGGTCTTCTCGAGTGTAAGCGTGTGAGAAACGCGCGATCTGCCCGGTTTTCAGGACTTCTGACTCTATTAGGTCAGCTTTGTCATTCCACAGCATGACTCGGAGTGAGCCGTCCTTGTCTGCAATTATTAGGCTGGCAAATTTTCCAGGTTTATTTCCTTCAAAAGTTTTTGCAGGATACGTTGCGATTATGCGTCCCGAGATTGTCACGTCGTTCAGTTTAGGAACCAGAACCCTGGTGGACAACGTCCTGAGAGGAACCTTCTCCGGGAGGATATCTATACCGAGTTTGTGGGCGACCATGCGTAGCAGTGTTGAGTCGGCGATTAATCCTGCAGTTCTGAGTTTCTCTTCTTCAAGGGCTTTCAGGATTTGCTCTCGGCTGGTGCCTGGGCATTTTGATACAATTTGGCTAATGAGCTGTTCAACGGGCATTTTCTTTCGCTGCAGTTAGGCATAGAAACAGGCATTGTTAATAGCTTTTCTGAGTCGAGGAGGAATAATCAGCGTTGCCCTAGCCGCGCTAAGCATTGCAGTGTTTATGATAATGCCTAGGAAGAATTGGGGCATTTAGAAGACGCTATGCTTCTTCGCGTTCTTCTTCTTTGCCATGATACATGTACAAGAAGATGAGCACTAGCGTGATGAAGGTGGCAGCCATGAGCACGTATTCGAGTGTTGTGAAGTATGCACCTAAGTCCATCTGGATTCTCCTGTTTTCGGATATTCATGTATTGTTTTACTATTTAAGGAGTAGGTTTTTTCCATTCGTTCATTAGCGTCTCGTGGAGTTCGTCATTCTCTTCGAAGGTTTCGTACCATGCGAGGTTTCGTGCAATTTTCTGTGCTATGAGGTGATAGCAAAGGTGGACTTTTCTGTCTAGAACTCGGAAGTAGAAGTCGTCGCATGTGCAGAATTCCGCCTGGCACATTATCAGGTAGTCTCTTTCTCGTCCGACGACTATCCATGCCGTTCTTCCGCTGGGTTTGAATACGTACTTCTTTACTCTGTTTTCTTTCAGCGTTTCCAGCGCTTTTGTGAATCGCTGACCGAAGAGTTCGTAGAGGACGGTAAGGTTCTTGCCTGACAGCTTGCCTTCTGCTCTGGCTTCGCGGCAAATTGCGTTTAGCGCTTCGTTTTCCGAGTTCTCAGCCATACAGCCACTGGCGCCGCTTGATGAGTTTGGTTATTTGATGTCGATTGATTCGCCTTTTGGTGTTTTCGGAGCCTCGGCTTTGGGAAGAATTACTTCCAAGACGCCATTCTTGTATGAACTGCTTGCGTCTTTAACTCTGATTTTTGCTGGTAGTTCAACTTCTTTGAAGTATTTGGATTGCGGCGTGTCCACTGATATCGTTAGTGACTCTTCTGTGCCGTGAAGTTTTATGTCGCTCTTTTCTACGCCGGGCATCTCGACCACGACGCGGATTTCTCCGTTTGTTTCAACGATATCCACTAGTGGCTCTCGTTCCTCTCTGACTTCTGGACCTTTGAGGCTTTTCTTTATGTTGCCGAACTCTTGTATGTCGGGTTTGCCGTCTGGTCCGATTTTCATGCTGTAGCCGTAAACAAATGGCCCCCACTCTTTCACTGTGCTGCCGTCAGGGAGTTTGCGTTCTTTCACATAGTCTTTGGGGACTCTCTCGGTGAACTTCTTGAGTTCCTCCTCCATCATCTTCTCCATTTCGCGGAACATGTGGTCCGCGTCTCCGAAAAGCGGGTCTCTTCGCTTTCGTCGGAACCATTCTGGGTAGTCTTCATCGTCAGATGACATTCGTTTTCACCAAGTTAGACTTCAACGGGTGGTTTTGTATAAGTTTTACGCTAATTTTTTCTAATGCCGTATGTTTCTTAGTTGAGCTAAGGTTCCAAGGTATGTGCCGTCAGTGAGGTACAATTCGGCGTTGTCCATGTTGACAATTCCAGATCGTAGGAGCGGCCCGAGCATTTGATTGTGTCCGTCTTTGTCAGTTCGTGCTTCGTTTATGGCTCTGCCGCCGAGAAAGTCGTTGAAGCTGGGGACTATGAAGATTTGGGCTGCTCTGGGCTTGAAGTTGTAGTGTTTCTTCATGGTGGCTTCTGGTGATTCTTCGATTTTTATTCCTTGTTTTCTCAGCAATGTTTTTGAGAGTTGGTCCGTGTTGAGTTGGGCTTTAATCCACACTTGTTTTGTTATTTTGAATCCAGTGGGGTCGCGTAGTACTACCACTGGATGTATGTGTCCCATTAGCAGTGTTTTGCACTTGAGCAGTGTTGGTGATAGCCATTTGTGGCCGTGGAAAAGTCCGACATCGTCCAAGGTTGTTCCTGTTGCTGGAAGAATTTTCACCTCTTCGGGTAGAAGGGGTTCTAGGTTGGCGTCGTGGTTTCCCCTTGTTATGCTGATTTCGGGGACGTAATCGTGGACTTTGGAAAAGAAGTCGGGTATATCATGCCACTCGCCTAGTTCTGTTTTGAGGACAGTGTTTTTGACATCGCCTAAGATTAGTAGTGAGTCTGGCTTGTGTTTTGTGAGCAAGTCTGTGAGTTTCTGCAGTATTTTTGGAGTCTGGCTTGGGACGTGGATGCCTTTTTCGCGGAGAGCGTTTTCCCATCCTATGTGTGTGTCAGCTATTACGAGGGTTTTTGTTTTCGATGTCTTGATGAGTGCAGCTGGTTGGGGAAACAAGAGGGTTAGCATGTTCGTTTTCCTGTTGTGATGAGGTCGAGGAGGGCTTTGTGGATTTTGGGATTGCCGGAAGCGATGAATTTGGTTTTTTGCTTCGGGTCTAGTTTCAGGTCTATCGGCTGCCCGTCTGGAGCGGTTAGCGTTCCTCCTGCTTCTTTGAGGATTAGGAATGCTGCTGCTACGTCTGTGGCGCGGAGTTTTCCTCTTAAGTCCACGAACGCGTCTGTCGATCCGTCTGCTACGTAGCATATTTCGAGGGCGTTGGCTCCGAAGTGGCGGATGTGTTTGGTGTGTTGGATCAAGTTGTTTATCCGTGGAATGATTTCCTTTATTTTGTAGGTGTTTAGGTCTAGCCCGATGAGGGCTTTGTTTAGAGTGGAGTTTTGCGAGGGCGTTATTCTTTGACCGTTTCTTTGCGCGCCTTTCCCTTCGATGGCAGTGTAAGATATGTCGTGGTGAAGATCGGTGACTAGGGCAGCAAAGACTTTTGAGGCAGAGGGTTTGCGAGAGACCGCAATAGAAGAGCAGTAAAAAGGCAAGCCGTGGACGAGATTTGTGGTTCCATCTATTGGATCAATTGTCAGGTAGCAGTCTTCTGGGGTGTTACCGAATTTCCTTATTCCTGATTCTTCGCTTATCAGGGTGAATGATAGGTTGCGTTCTTGAATGACTTCGACTATGGCGTTCTCTGCTGCGAGATCAACGGGTTTGATTGGGTCGCCTCCCGCTCCGATGCCCAGTTCAGATTGAGGCGGGGGAGACTTCTTTAGATGTTGGATTTTTGCTTTCACGTTCTCCTCGCATGCCTTGAAGATCTGAAGCCAGTCAACGTCTTCGCTCATGGTCACGTCTTCCTTGATCGTGTTACGGCATCGACGCTCATAAAGGCCTTACATTTACGGTGAGACTTTCAGAAGAGGCAATAATGAGGCAACGTTGGTGCCGGGGGCGGGATTCGAGCCCGCGACCTCTGGTTGTGGGCGCTTGCCCCTTGCAAACTCCAGATT
>CAZWBY010000009.1:0-1706 GCA_964632825.1 uncultured Candidatus Bathyarchaeia archaeon | reverse complement strand
CAGATTATGAGTCTGGCGCCCTAGCCAGGCTAGGCTACCCCGGCGCGATCGATGCACCAGCGTTTAGCTCTGCTGAGTCAAATGTGACCAGCGGTAGGTTAGTCTGCTTGCATTGAGATAAATCTTTTTCAGTTGGACAAGTAGCGCGACAGCAGTTCTGACAGCTAGTTCAACGAGCTTGGGGATCCAAATCGTGTGATTTTACGGCCTTCGTCGTCTGTCAATGATTGTAGTTCCAGAGTGGGAGCCGAAGATGGCAATGTCAGCCAGACCTACAAAGAGACCTGTTTCGACGACACCTGGAATCATTTTTACCTTTATGGCAAGCGTTGTTGGATCCTCGATTAGCCCGAAGACCGTGTCAAACACCATGTTTCCGTTGTCGGTTATCACCGGTCCGAGTTTGCCTTTGCTTTCCCTTAGAACTGGAGTTGCCCCCATGTGCTCCAATTTCTGTTTGACTGTTTGAATGGCAAAAGGCACTACTTCAACGGGGACTGGGTGGTTTTTTTCGCCGAGAATTGTTACTTTCTTGCTGTCATCGACCACGATTATGTTTAGTTTTGAGGCTGAGGCCACGATTTTTTCTCTTGTGAGGGCTGCGCCCATGCCTTTTATGAGATTGAGTATTGGATCCACTTGGTCAGCGCCATCGATTGTCAGGTCGATAGTTGGATGTTCGTCTAAAGTTGTGACTGGAATCTGATTTTTAACAGCTAGAAGAAATGCTTGCGTGGAGGTGGGTATGCCCATTACTGATAGGTTTTCACGTTTTATTTTTTCGCCTATCATTTCGATGGCTATTGCGGCGCTTGTTCCGCTTCCTAAGCCAATAATTGAGTGGTTTGTAACGTGTTTGACGGCTTCTTGAGCAGCGTTCTTTTTGGCTGTTTCAGCTGTCTCAGGGTTAGGTTTCAACTTCCATCTGTCCCAGTCTGTCTAAGACTTTTTCTACTTCGCCTCTTATTTCGTCTATGCGTTTTTCGGCTTCTGTTTTTTCGCTTGTTTTCTCAGTGGGCGGCTTGCGTTTCTTTTTAGGTTTGTCGCCTTCTTTCTCGCCTTCTCCAGCTGCCTCTTCTTCCTCTTCGTCTTCTGCCTCGATTGAAGGTTCAGTCGAGGGGAGTTGCACTTTTATTTCCTTGATTGGTTTCAGGTCAATTCTTGTACGAAGTTCGTCCACTTTTGATGTTATGTCACCGAAGCGTTCGCTGAACAGTTTCATTAGGTCTTCTTGCATGCTTTCAAGTTCGTGCAGTGCGACAATTGTTTCGTCTTTTGCTATGGAGTCTTTCACTGTTGACATGCGGCTTTTGTAAGTTGCTGCGAGCCTATCACGTTCTTGCTCGCTGATTTTGCCTTCGGCATGTGCCTCGTAAAGACGCCTGAGCGCGTCACTCAAAATGTCCCGTTCAAGATCAAGTATGCGGAGCTCATCTTTGGCGCTTGAGGCCTCGGTTGCTTGAACGCTTTTGGTGAGCCTGAACGGTAAACCTCTGACGTCTGGTTCGTTGTCAGCCTTTTTTTGCGAAAGGTTGGGCTGTTTTGGCCGTTTGCGCATGACGTAGATCACGGCTGCGCATGCGATGACAGCCATGACCACGACTAGGGCGATTATTATGATGGTTACCGGGTCATTGAGATCGCCGAAGGCCATGTTATCCTCCGTATTCTGTGTGCTTATGACGTATATATAAATTACAATAGGC
>CAZWBY010000008.1:17411-30106 GCA_964632825.1 uncultured Candidatus Bathyarchaeia archaeon | reverse complement strand
ATCTTTGAAGAAAATTCCTGAACGCAGACTTAATACCTCAAGGCTTTAGGCGAGCAGCTTTTCGTACTTGCTGTTTCTCGAAGACAACAAGTTAATCCTGTTGTTCCTTCTTAGCGGTTTTCATAACTTGCGCCATCCTCGGCGATTTTGAAGATGATTGAGGCGAAAGCAATTCTTCCACGAGTTTGTATTGTCTTTGGTAGATGTGGCAGTTTTTACTGTGGAAGACAAGCTTTCCCGTTTCGAGCGAAAAATCTCCTCGGCTATTAATCTCCTTCACGAATGCTTCATTGAAAAGCTGAAGCCCCGCAATGTTTGCCGGTAAGCCTGCGTAAGCATCCCACGATCTGAAATAGCATGTCAAGTGCATTCTTCCCTCGAGGATTTCTGTGTCGATGAGGCTGAGGCATGGCGGTTCGTGTCTTTCTTTTCCACCTGCTCGCAATTTGGCAATGTCTTGTGGCAGTCGGATTACCATCGTCACTTGCCTGTCTTGCGTTTCCTGTACGTATCTGGTCACTGCCTCCCCAATCTGGTCCACGGGCTCTCGCAAGCGGCTGCCATAGGTGTAAGTCTCATCTTGCTTCTCTCCGCACCAAAGGTAAGTCAGCGCGTACCATTGGATATACTTCATGTCGCAAGGAGCTTTGTCTGCGACAAGCGGTCTGTTTTCAGGGCGCGTTATCTCAATGGAAAGGTTGAGTTTCTTTGTTTCAGTTACCTCTGAGCCGTAGCCAACTCTGAAGGGATCGCCTAGCTTCCAAATCTGATCCAGAGTCTTGAACCACGCGTCCGGGCAGTCAAATGCTGTGATCTTCACGTGCTTCATGGAGTCATATCCTTGAGAGTTGACCTTGCAAAGTCAGAAACTACTCTGGGGCGGTTCGCAGATATAAGACTGGCGCAAAATCTTCCGAGGCAATTTGGAATTTGCAAAAAAAGAAAAAGAAAGAAGAGGTTCGTTTTCTTAGTAGGGCATTCCGCCCATACCACCCATACCGCCCATGCCACCCATGCCGCCGCCTGGACCGCCTGGAGGCATCGGTGGGGCTCCGCCGCCTTTGACTGCGATGAGATCGTCGATTTTCAGTATCATATTTGCAGCTTCCGTTGCTGACTTGATGACTTGCAGTTTAACACGGAGCGGCTCGAGGACTAGTAGCTTGCACATGTCTTTTATCTTGCCAGTGGTGACTTCGATGCCGTATGTTTGGCTGTCGGGTTCTTCGTGTTTTGCTCTCAGGGCAACCATAACGTCTATAGGGTCTAGTCCTGCGTTTTCAGCCAGCGTTAAAGGCACAGATTCAACCGCCTCGGCAAATGCTTCGACAGCCAGTTGTTCGCGCCCGCCAACTTTGGTAGCGTACCTTCTCAAGTTTTTGGCTACCTCAGCTTCTGGCGCGCCACCGCCTGCAACGATTTTTCCGTCTTCGATTGCGTTCCTAACAACGCATAATCCGTCGTGCAACGAGCGTTCTGCTTCGTCAATAACGTTGTTGGATCCACCTCTTATCACGATTGTTACTGCTTTGGGGTTCTTGCAGTCGCGAACGTAAATCAGTTTGTCATCGCCTATCTTGACTTCTTCTACTTTCTTGGCTTTTCCCAAGGCATCCGAAGATAGGTCTTTTACACTCGCGAGAATCTTGCCGCCTGTAGCTCTTGAGAGCTTTTCCATATCGCTGCTGCTTACGCTTTTGACTGTCAACACGCCAGCTTTTGCCAGAAAGTGCAGTGCCATATCATCAATGCCTTTTTCGCAGAAGACCACGTTGGCACCAGCTTTCGTGATCGAGTTTGCCATGTCTTTTAGCATGCGTTCTTCTTCGTCCAGAAAGAGTTGCATCTGGTCTGGGGTTTCAATGTTTATTTTTGCGTCGAACTCGGTCTTTTCAATCTCGAGTTTCTCGTTGAGCAAGGCGATTCTTGCGTTTTCAATTAACTTGGGCATTTGCGAGCTTGCAACCTCTTTGTCGATTACCATGCCCTTGACTAGTTCGGTTTCGTCTAGGCTTCTTCCGTGTTTCTTGACGACCTTGATTAAGTCAATATCAGCTTTTAGTTTGCCATCAACTTCTTCAGTTACCTGCTTCACAGCTTCCACTGTGAGTTTTACAAATGGTTCCGAAGCTACGACGTTACTCTTGCCAGACAAAGATGTCAATGCTACTATCCTGAGGGTTTTATCATCGTCGAATTTGACTGGAATAGCTATGCTGTTCAGTACTTCTTGGGCCTTTTCGCCGGCTTTCTTGTATCCCTCAATAATCACTATCGGGTGCACGTTCTTGTCAAGCAGAGCCTCAGCCTTAGACAGCAATTCACCCGCGAGGACGACTGCGGTTGTTGTTCCGTCACCAACTTCGTTGTCCTGAGCTTTGGCAACTTCCACGAGCATCTTCGCGGCCGGATGCTGCACGTCAAGCTCCTTCATGATTGTCGCGCCATCGTTCGTAATAGCAACATCTCCGAAACTTGTGACCATCATCTTGTCCATTCCGCATGGACCCAAGGTAGTCTTAACGGCTTCCGCCACTATCTTGGCGGCCATTATGTTGTTCTTCTGGGCTTCGCGTCCGGTTGTTCTGCCGGTACCTTCTTTCAATACTAGAACTGGAACGGTTCCTCCACCTGAAGACATACTTTTCACCAATTTCCTTTCCGTACAATGCTTTGATTTCTAAAGCGAACAATTAAGCCGCAGATATAAGTTTTTCCCATTACTTGATGCCCTTACTATCCACTTATGGGCAACATTACGCCTTGACTATATTGTAGCCTGACGCCTTGCGCAGTCGATTCATAACCGCCAAGCCCAACCCTTCTGCCGGCACGCTTTCCGCGATTATGACGCTGACGTTTGCTTCATCAAATTTCCGCAGAGCTGCAAACAAGTTTCTAGCAATAGTTTCTATATTGAAACGACTGCCCAGAGATTCAACAATATCTGCTTCGTATCTTGCCGCTGTCTCATCAGTAGCTAGAACGCCAACTCTGTTCCCTTTCAGCTTATAGTCGCCCAAAAGCCCGTTAATTCTGTCGATAACAGACTCCAGTGGGCCCTCTACCACAACCATTCTCGCCTTTGGCGCGTAGTGTCTGTGCTTCATTCCTGGGGACCTCGTTTCACCAAGAGAAACCTCCATTTCAGCGGTCACAAAGGAGTGGAGTCTCACTTCCCCAAGGACCCTTCGAAGAGCTTCCACAGATGTTCCTCCCGGACGAAGAATCATGGGCGGATTGACGGTCATGTCAAGAACTGTGGATTCTACGCCAATCTTTGTTGGACCTCCGTCCAGAATAGCGTCTATTCGTCCGTCTAGATCATCGAATACGTGTTTGGCTGTTGTTGGACTTGGTTTGCCTGCAAGGTTTGCGCTCGGCGCGGCAATAGGGCAGCCACTCTCTCGGATCAAAGCTAGTGCAACTTCGTTCCTTGGCATTCGAATTGCAATCGTATCTAGACCTGCTACAGTCACGTCTGGGACTCTGGCAGATTTCTTGAAAATCAATGTTAATGGTCCTGGCCAGAATTCCTCCATTAGCTCTTCCGCGCCAGAGGGAACAAATGCTGTCAAGTCAATAACGTCTCTTGGAGTTTCAACGTGGACTATGGGCGGGTTATCAAGAGGGCGTTTCTTGGCCTCAAACAAAGCTAGAACAGCCGAGGGGTTAGATGCGTCTGCGCCCAAACCGTAAACGGTTTCTGTAGGGAATGCAACTATTCCTCCCATCCTTATAAAATCCGAAGCCTTGCGTACTTTGAATGTTTCCGGTCTTAGGGGGCTTACCTTCAACATCAGAGTCTTTTTCATACAACACCAAGTCTTTTTTGCTCTATCGCTCCGCGTTTTCATAGTCTCTTTTGTAAATCCAGCGGGCATTCTTCAGAAGAGAAACAGCAGCTGTCAGATCGCTAGGTTCCTGCCTTTTCTTTTTCCTCTTCTGTTTTAATGACTTTCTCAATCAGATGCATGAAAAAAGCTTGTGCCTGCATTTCACTGAGTCTGTTCAAGTAAACCGACACGAGTGCGATTTTCCCTTTTTTCGATGCAACGAATTCGGCAAACATCCGGGCTGATATGGCATTCTTGTCGCCCAAGAGTACGGATGATGAAACCGGACCCAGAAGATCTCTGGGTTTTGGAACAGCTATAGCCAGAGTCCCAAGCTTATCTTCTTGTTCGCTGAGCAAAATAAGGCATGAGTTGCTGGCTTCAACATAAACTGCGAGAAACCGCGTGTCCTGTTCCCGAAGCTCTTCTTTTACGACCCTTGCTCTGCCGTTCCTGATTTCACCCAGAGCTTCATCCCATTTTTCCATTCCAGTCACGAATTGGTGTTATGTGGTGACTCCTTAAAAAGACTTCACGACTGCAAAGCTCTGAGGCAGAATCAATGTCACTGACCTTTCTGGTATTCTGCGCGCCTCAACAGAACGACTGCGATTGCCGTCGAGACAGCAGCTGCCAGTATCGCGATCCCCAAAGAGTTTGTTGCCAGGAAAAAGCCTACTCCCGGCTCAAAAGGTTTGGCTGCGGTGGTGAAGCTCCATTGAATCGGCGTGCGCATGATTGTGACTGAAACATTATAGCAAGTTTCAGGCTTAAGCAGTTGACCTGGGTAGAATGTGTTTAGATACGTCAATGGGCTCGTCACCTGACTGTAAACCCTGGCAATGGGCACTTCCGGAACAAGTTGCAAGTCATTTAAGGCAGCAGAGGCCAATGCATCCACTGTGATCGTCGTGTCAAGAGAAATATTCGTAGAGTTGGGAGGAGGACCAACCCTGATTTCCATGTCGTCAACATTAAGCAAGTAGCTGGATGGCGATGAATGCGCAGACTGGGTAAAAAAAATTGTGAGAAAGACAGTGAGAAATGATAGCGCAAAGACAGCTGCCAGAAGTGCCGCAAATTTCACACTCTTTTTGGTAGACGTCATTAAACCTCACTGGCTACTATGCGTCCAGTTTCTTTTCTTTTTTGTGCCTTTTCTTGATTCACATCAATGATGTTTATAGCCACCCGGATTCACTATTGAGTACTCAAAATCAAAAGGGGGTCGTAGTTTGGAGAAGGAACGCGCCGTAACTGTATTGAAGATACTTGAACGCGCACTGGTTCTTCCTCAATGGGATAAGCCAAACCCCGATCCCTTTGAAACCCTCGTCAGAACGATAATTTCACAAAACACAACTGATCAGAATGCCTTTAGAGCCTTCGAAAACTTGTCGAAGCATTTCGAAATAACACCCGAAGCCTTAGCGAAAGCGAAACTGGCTCAACTAGAAGAGTCGATTAGAGTTGCTGGGCTTCACAAGCATAAGGCTAGCGCAATACTTCAGATATCAAGAAGAGTCAATAAGACACGTTGCGGAAACCTTGCGTGGATACTCTCAAAACCTTTTGGGGACGCAAGGGAGGCTCTTCTTCAGTTTCCAGGTGTCGGACCGAAAACGGCTGATGTCGTTCTGCTCTTTGCAGCGAAACAACCCACTATTCCCGTAGACACTCACGTGGACCGTGTAGCAAAGCGTTTGGGTTTCGCCCTCGCTAGGGGCAACTATGAGTCTGTGCGCGAGAGTCTCCAGTCTCTTTTCAATCCATCTGATTATCTGAAAGTCCATTTACTATTAATCGCACACGGTCGTAAATACTGTAAATCTCGGCGACCCTTGTGCAATGAATGCCCAATCAATATGCATTGTCCGTCGAAGGGGTCGCAAGACAGATGTTGATAGGTCTTCCTAAAGAGGTCGCCGCGTATTTTCCGTACAAAACAGTGCGGCCAATACAAGATCAGTTTATTGACGCCGTCTATGGTGCCGTTGCAGCCAAGCGCTCCATTCTCATTGAGGGAAGCAATGGCTTAGGAAAGACCATTTCAGCCCTTTCAGCTTGTTTGCCGACCGCGATCGAAAGGGACCTAAAGATACTCTATGTGGCTAGGACCCACAGACAACACGATCGGGTGATAGAGGAACTCAAAGCTGTTTGCAAAAAACAGCAGGTTTCTGGCGTCTCTCTTCGTGGGCGATACGAAATGTGTCCTAACAATTTCGCTTCGAGACAAACATTCGACGCGAAATCCCTCATGGAAGTTTGTGAGCTGCTAAAGTCGAAAGACCGTTGTCCCTTCTACAAGAACATGGAAGATGAACCCGCTGATTTTCTCGAAGTCAAAACAGAGATTACTGACAGTCCTCACAAGGCTACTGACATTCAAAAGATTTGCCGAAAAAGACACCTATGTCCCTACGAGCTCATTAAAGCCGTGCTGCCTGAAGTGAATGTTGTAGCGCTCAGCTATCTTTACGTGTTCGATCCTGTTATTCGGGCATCGTTTCTCAGAAGCATTGACTCGAGTTTTCAAAACGTCATTCTGATCGTAGATGAAGCGCACAACTTACCAGATACGGCGATCGAAGTCTCAAGCAGTAGTCTCTCTCTTTTTGTCCTCAGACAGGCAGAGGCCGAAGCGAGAAAATATCTGCATGGCGACATTGAGCACTTCGCTAAAATTATGCGCGAAGAAATCGAAAATATGACGGCAGATATCTCAAGAGAAGCAATCGTTGCCCCAGATTCAATAATTGAGATCATTCGAAAACAGGGAAACATTGCTAACCCGCGAGATTTCTTTGAACACGCTCACGAGGTCGGAAACACCATACGGCGAGGTCTGCTCTCCGAGGGCAAAAACCCACGTAGTTATGTTCACGGAATGAGCGAGTTCATGTTAAGGTGGCTCGAAACGCTTGGAGATGAATCTTTCATCAACCTCGCAAGCAGATATTTGACACGGGAAAGGGTATCGACCTCGAAGCTTGAGATAGTCGCTTTGGATCCAGCGCGAGTCACAGCGCCAGTTTTCTCGTCTACCTACTCAAACGTGGTTATGTCAGGAACGCTGGAACCACTCGAAGCGTACACCCGAATAACACATCTGCCAGAGAACACTGCGCATGAGGTACTTCCGTCTCCCTTTCCCAGAGAACACGTGCTTTCTGTGGTCTCCCTGGGCGTCTCGACAGCCATGGAAAAACGCACACCTTCTATGTATCAGAAAATGGTCAGGCGAATATTCGAGGTCTCGGATAATACTCCTGCCAACACCGGGATCTTCGCTGCTTCTTTTGGAGTGCTTGAATCATTGGTCTCTGCAGGTTTGGAAAAAGCATTGAGCAAACCACTATTTGTCGAGCGCAAGGGCATGTCATCAAAAGCAAATGAACACCTAGTTTCTGAGTTCAAGATCTGCGGGGAAAATGACGGAGCCGTTTTCATGGGTGTTCAAGGAGGGCGCACGTCTGAAGGCGTAGACTTCCCAGGCAATCAAATGAACTCTGTTATTGTGGTCGGTGTACCTTACGCCGAACCGACGCCTCGGGTCAAAGCACAGATAGACTACTACGAGAAGCGCTTCCCCAAACTGGGGCGCGAATATGGCTACATACTTCCAGCCATGAAGAAGGCTTCTCAGGCAGCTGGGAGACCTATAAGAACGCTAGAAGATCGCGGTGCCATAGTCTTCCTAGATTATCGCTTTGCAACAACATATTGCCGAGGTTTTCTTCCCTCGTGGATAACAAACGGTCTGAAGATATTGCCCGACAATTCTGGAACTCTGGGAAACGAGATACGCGTCTTCTTCAGAGGATAGATCCCTCGATCCTATTCGCCCGTTCTTCCCCGCAGGTAGACGCGACCGTTTCTGCCGGCAATCCTAATTGCCGAAGCAATGTCCCTAAGCCCACGTCGATGTGCGACGAAGGGACGGTTTGTGCCCGATTCTCCAACAACTTCCAAAATCACTTGCTGAGGCATCTCAGAATCCAAGCTCCTGAGAAGGTCTCTGTGTGCTGGCACTCCGTTTCCGATTTTTATTACAACAGTTGTGCGTTCAAAGTTGACGTTTCTGACTAGCCTCTTTATGGCATCCAGCACTTCGTTGGGACTGAAGCAGTTCCAGGTGTCGGCAACTTTTCCGTCTGCAACAACTGCAAGACCAAAAACTTCACCCGGATCTATGCCTATCGCAACTCTGTCATAGACTTCCTTTCCTTGAAGAATTCTAACTGCCTGGTCTACTATGTCGCCTGGTTCGGTTTCAATCGTGTAAACCAGTATTCTCTCATTCTCTACCAAAGACTTCTCATTCTCGGTTGTGATTACAACCTTTGCTTCCGCAGGCAAAGTCTCGCCAGGAATCACGCTTATGAATTGAACGTTTCTGTCTTTTAATTCGTTGATTAACAGAAAATAGGCCTTTCCGGAGACGGTTGCGACTGCCACCTTCGATCTCATCAAGGCTTCCCAACGGCTTGCGTCTGAGCGCAAAACACATTATAAGTCTCTCGTTTATATTCGTTGACGTGACCGGCGTGACACAGAAAATTCTGACAGGCTGTAGATGCATCGATGAAAGCATGGGTGGAGGCTTATCAGCTGGGAGCGTCAACTTGGTCTACGGCGAGCCAGAGACAGGAAAGTCAACGTTGGCAATGCAGTGCGCTGTACACTGTGCACTTCAGGGACTGAAAGTGCTATTCGTTGATTGCGACGGTACCTTTTCCCCAAAAAGACTTGAACAGCTGTCATCAGGAAAATTCGACGCAGTTGCCGAACTCGTGATTCTCGTTAGGCCAGTGGATTTCAGAGAACAGACTGCCGTTGCAGATCGTCTCTCAGACTACACGGCAAAAGGCTTCGGGCTCGTTGTTATTGACACAGTCACAGGTCTTTATCGCGTCAGAGTAGCGGAAACTTCTGGGAAGGCGTTCGGACTGAATCGGGAGCTTAACAGACAGATGGCTAACATAGCTCAGATGGCAAAAACTCAAAAAATCCCAGTTATAGTCACGAGTCAAGTTCATGGCGTTATGGACGAAGATACTTCTAGCGTAGCTCCTGTTGCCACCAGAGTGTTAAAATTCTGGGCTGACGAAATCATCGCCATGAAGCCAACCGAGGACATGCAGATCATAAAAGCAGTTTTGGAGGAAACCCCGAAGAGGCAAAATGAAGTGACCTGCTACGTGAGAATCCGCGAATCTGGCCTTCAGGATTGTTCTGTACACTAGCTAGTGGTAGCCACTATGGACATACTCACGCTAATCGGTGAAGCGCTCATATTCATCTTCCCTGCCTACTGTGCCAATGCCGTGCCCGTGCTTGCTGGTGGAGGAATGCCAATGGATTTTGGGAGAAACTTCCTGGACGGTCGCAGGATTCTTGGAAGGAACAAGACTTTCAGAGGCTTTCTTTTTGGCTGGGGCATCGGCTTTCTGGTCGGTCTTGCGGATGGTTTAGTCTTCGGTTTTAGTCAATACGGTATTATGTTTAGTATACTGACGCCATTAGGGGCTCTCTGCGGCGATTTGGGCGGTGCCTTCATAAAAAGACGCCTCAACATCGCGCCTGGGGGTTTGCTTCCGATTGTTGATCAAGTTGACTTCGTTGTTGGTGCTATTCTGTTTTCGCTCCCTCTGGGAATAGTCACTCTAGGTCTCGCAGCAACAGTCATGATCATTACTCCTCCTATTCACTTGCTCACAAACTTCTTGGCCTTTAAGTCAAGGCTCAAGAGTAACCCTTGGTAGGGTTAAGCCCCTGAAATCTTGGTTAGGACTGATCCCTCTAAGAATAAGTAGGATAGCAGGATCAGCGACACGCCTATTATCATGCCCATGTAGGCTTGTCTCGGCTTGAAAGCACTCTTTGTGCTTCGGTACATGAGCAGCAAACCCGCAAGGCCAACCACGTAGAGCATGGCGGAAAAAACCGTATCCATAACAAACTGTCCATCTAGCGCAGGATACAGGAAGTAGAACTTGCTGCCCGTGTAAACGGATATTGGCGGCTGATCGATAAGCGTGAGTAGTCCTCCACTGAAGAGGAATGTGGCGGACGCTATCACGATAAGTACTATGGTCATTGATGACGGTTTCGAAGTCGAGAGTTTTCGGAACCAGCGACTCAGAGAGAAAGACATTGATGATGCCTGTCTCTTAGCTTTTTTCGACATTTTCTCTTTCCTCTTTGTTAATCAGGTATTCAGCTACTTCCCTAGCCCATTTTCCTGTCAGAGAGTTGTCTCTGATTCTCCTTAAATAGTCTTCCCATGAGATCCTTAAACCTTTCTTCCAAACTTCATAGCCCTGAAATACTTTTGCGTATGTCTTCAGATGTATTCGGCATAATTCTTCATCGCCCGACTCTTTGTCGCAGATTTTGCACTTCACGTCAGTTCAACCTTTTCTTGCTGGGGCATTGAGGATTGAAACACAAGTTCCACGGTCGTTTTCCCTTCATGAGAATTCGGACTTTTGGCCAGCCGCAGTCTCTGCAGGTTCCTGAAGGTCTGATTGGTCCTTGTTGGGGAAGAGGAAACGATGTTTTGCATTTGCCTTCAAAGTATTTTGTGCAACCGAGGAATCGTTTGCCAGTTTTTTTTGACCTGATTATCAGTAATCTCCCGGTTTTGCATGTCGGGCAATTTCCGACAATTTGATCCTCAAGCCGGGCTTTTACAAGCGCTTGACTAAGCTGATTTCCAATTGCTTGCTCTTTGTCTTTCAATTTCTCCGTAATGGGCTTGAGAATTTCTATTGCCTCTTCGACTACCTCTTCTCTTGCTGCTTTTCCCTGTTGAATCATTGTCATTCTTTCTTCGAGGGTACGTGTTAGCTCAGGCGACGCAATAGTTGGGCAGTCGGTCACGAGCAAATCTGAGACTTCAAGTCCCAATTCTGTCACTTCGATATTCTTTTCGCAGATGAATTTTCGGTCATAGAGCGTTTGGAGTATCCCTGCTCGCGTTGCTTTGGTGCCGATTCCTTCGTTCTGCATTTTTTTGAGAATCGTGCTTGGATTATATCTTGGTGGTGGTCGAGTGAATCTATCCTCCATGGAAATCCTTCTAACCTTCGCCTCCTCGCCTTCCTTCATCGCTGGGAGGAGCTTGGGGACTAAGTGTATGAACGGTCTGTAGCAGCGCATCCATCCTTCATCTATTGTCTCCACACCGCTAGCGTGGAAGCGATAACCTTGCACCTCAATTGTAGTCTTCAAACTTCGCGCCTCTGCAGGATCACCAAATGACGCCATGAACCTTCGGACAACCAAATTCCAAATGTTCCTCTCCGCGCTGCTGTGTTTTCTTTCAGGCAGGTTTCCACTCGGGTAAATTGCTGGATGGGCTGGGTCTTCACCTCTACCTTCTCGAGGCTTCAATCTTTTTCTCCCAAGAAGGTCAGCAGCGCATTCTCTATGTTCTGAACTCTTGAGCAACTGCTTCAGAATTGCTCTGTATCCGATTGCAGGTGGCAGTTTTTGGCTGCTGGTCCTTGGATAAGAGATCAAAGCGCCTAGATAGAGGCGCTGTGCGATCATACTTGTCTGTATAGGCGTGTATCCGAAAAGCTTGTATGCCTCAGTCTGCAAACTGGTCAGGTCGAATGGCGGTGGGGGTAGCCTCTCTAACCTGGCACTTTCAATTTTCTCAATTATGCCGTTTTTCCCCTTGCAGGATTTTACCACGGCTTCCGCTTCTTCCTCAACGTCAATTTTCTTCCTTTCAAAATCGACCTCCACGTCAGAGTTGCCGAGTCTAACGACAGTTTTTATAGTCCAATATGGCGTGGGCACAAAACTTTGTATGTTTTTCTCACGTCTAGAGATAAAACTGAGAGTAGGTCCTTGAACCCTGCCAGCGCTTATTGTGGCGTGCGATCCGCTCACTTTCTTGACCGCATTTGTGAGGGCCCTTGACAGATTCACTCCGTAGAGCCAGTCTACCTCATGTCTTGCCAGGCCTGCCTCTATGAGGCTGAAGTCTAGCGTCGGTAACGTTTCAACGTAGGCTCGTTCGATGTCACTCTTTGTTAGGGTGGAATACTTCATGCGTTTAGCAGAACCTTGTTTTCCGTCACAGGCAAATCTTAGAATATTGTACCCGACTATGCTGCCTTCGACGTCAAAATCACACGCGTCAATGAACACATCTGCGTTCTTCGCGAGCCTTGAAATGGTCGCAATCCACGCCCGAGTATTTTTTGCTTTGCGTTCCGCCTCGTACAAAGGAATCCATGTGTATTCGAAGACAGGATATATTCCCCTGTCCTTTTTCTTGCCTCCCACTGTATACAGATGCCCGAGTGATGGAACGACCAAGATGTCCCCGCTTCTTCTGGCTGCATAGAAAGGTACCCCCTTGTCTATGATCTTCCTTGGTTTTCCATCAACGTCCAAGGCACAAGCTATCCGTGCGGCCGCATCAGGCTTTTCAGTTATGATCAGAGTGTAGCTTTCCAACTGGTTTGGAACGCTCTTGTCTATCATTCCCTTCCTATTCAAATAAGCTTGCTACCATCTGTTGAAACCTGACTTACAAGTGTTCAGCTGTAACGTTCCATCTTCCGCAGCCCCGTCCTCTGTGAACGTGGGTTAGCATGAGTAGACACGGGTTATTATGAAGAAAGCGGGGATATTCTGCCAACTAGCAACCAATAAATACGGCACATGCTTTAACTTCCCTTTATTTCGGGAGTGAAAACGTTTGCCACAACGCGTTATTTGCCACGGGTGCAATTACGTCTTGTACGAAGGTCCTGACCTCAAACCTCCGGATGAAGTTCTCCAGAAGTACAACGGTAGCTGCCCGAAATGCAACAAGAAACTCTCACTTTTGCC
>CAZWBY010000008.1:10460-17311 GCA_964632825.1 uncultured Candidatus Bathyarchaeia archaeon | reverse complement strand
CGGGCAGAAAAGACGTAGCAATTTTCATCAAAAACGGCTTTTTGGAAAGCCATAAATAAACGGTGCAATGTGATAATAGCCAAGATCAACGGCAACGTTAAATAAAAGACGTCGTTAAGCTGTAGGAAAAGGATGGCTTAAGTTGGGGATAAAGGACAATATTGCTAGCAATCTCAGGAACTTCGGGAAACTGCGCCTTAACGTGAGCCATGCGAGGATAATCTCAATCTCGGTCGTTCTTCTGATACTCTTCATCTCGTTCACTATACGAATAATGCCCCTGCGATGGGAGATTCCATCAGGTGTTGTTCGTCTTAACGAATTTGATCCGTATTACCAGTTCATTCTCACGCAACGAATGGTCAACAACGGCATACTGTCGCCTTACTATCCCGAACCTTGGGTTTTTAAGCAACTTTGGTCCCCGATGGGTTTGGATATGTCTATCTCGCTGCCTGGTTTGCCTGCGACCGCGGCGACGCTTTACAGTATTGTCTCGTTGGTGGGAGTAAACATAGATCTGATGATGTTCTGCTCTTTCATACCTGCCGTTTTGGGAACGCTTAGCGTCTTGATTCTCTATTTCTTGGGAAAAGACTTGGGTGGAAAATCGTTTGGTATGATCTCTGCGCTTTTCTTAGCCTTATCGCCTTCGTTTTTGCAGAGAACGGCGCTGGGCTTCTTTGACACCGAAGTTCCAGGGATACTCGGAATACTTCTATTCAGTCTCCTGTTTCTGCGTGCCCTTGACGAAAACAGGCCTCTTCGGTCTTTCCTAACGCATACTTTAGGCGCTTCGCTCGTGTTAGCCTATCTAATACTTGGTTGGGGCGCAGCATACTTTATGCTCGGGCTGGCATCCCTGTATGTTTTTGTCTTAATCCTGCTGAAGAGATACAGCCAGCGTCTTTTGCTTTCCTACAGCATAATCTTCGGCGTTGCCCTAATGATAGCGACTAAAGCTCCAGTAATATCGCTAAACTATCTTTCTTCAGCTGCCGTACTTCCAGTGGCTGGGATCTTCCTATTCCTATGTCTTTCGGAAGTCCTTCGCAACAACATCTCAATGAGGACGAAACTCTTGCTAGTCGCAGGTTCAATAATAGTAGTTGTAACTGGCTTTGCGGCTCTCTGGCAACTTGGTTACATGCAGACTATTGCCGGAAAATTCATCACGGTCTTGGATCCGTTTGTCCGCGCTGCTTCACCATTAATCGAATCAGTTGCTGAACACAGAGTCTCTGCATGGGGCAACATCTACTACGAGTTGGGCATTGGCATACTCTTCTTCCTATGTGGACTGTATTTCACGCTAAGAAACCCAACGAACCGAAACATATTCCTCCTACTTTTCGGTATGACATCGCTCTACTTCGCAGCCTCGATGGTTCGGCTTTTGGCAATTTATGCACCAGCCTTCAGTCTTCTTGTTGCCGCTGGCGTTGTTGGGCTCCTCAAGCCATTTTACACATTGCTTAAAGAGGCACCACAAATTGTTACCAAAACAAAGCGGGGAATAGCGCGTGTAAGTAAAGAATACAGTGGCGTGGCAATCTTGCTTGTTTTCACTCTTCTGGTTACCCAGCTTGCTTTTGCACCTCAGAATAGTGGCGTCCCAAGAGTCTACGGTCAGGCTTACAACCCGCTCACAGTGACCGCGAGTAGCCTTCCCCTTTCCACAGATGCGAGCGAATGGGTAGACATGCTGAGCTATACTCAGAGTAATCTCCAGTCCACCGATGTTGTGGCCGCATGGTGGGATTACGGATATTGGCTTACAATACTCGGAAACGTAACAACACTAGCGGACAACGCCACAGTAAACGCCACGCAAATACAAAACGTGGGTTTCATTATGATGGCTAATGAAACGAATTCGTTAAAGATGCTGGAACATTACGGAGCCAAGTATGTTCTCGTATTTACAACTCTACAATTAAGCCAATCAAGCAGTGGCTCTACGTACATAGCCAGCCCCGGGAGATGGGGTGACGAAGGCAAATGGTCTTGGATGGCAAAAATCTCCGGGCAAGCACGTGACCGATTTGTACAAAACGGTTTCATCGACGAGGAGTCAGCCTGGTCAGACGAGACAGACTTCGGGAACTATACTCTCGGCAAGATTTGGGTAGACGCCAACAGTGACGGTCAAGTAGGCACCGGCGAAATAGGAAACAGTGCAAAAGGGATGGCTTCAACAATCTACAAACTCATGAGTTGGGCAAAGCAACGCTGGACAGACGGCACAGACGGCTTAGTGTCACCTGATGAGACGGCCACGAAACCAACATACTTCAAGGAAGCCTACTTCAGCGGCGTAAACAGTGGCTACCTCGATTACGGCGGGATTATCCCTCTTGTTGCCCTCTACGAGATAGATTGGGCAGCATACCATGCCGCAACAAACTCAACTGGCTAACTAACGAGGAAGCAGCTTGTTTCCAAGAGTCCCCGACCAACACAAGGCGGGCAAACCTCTTATTCCAAACGGCCTGGGCGTCATATACGTTCTGTTTACAAGCGTTTACCTTTTTTCATTGAACTTCCTGGGCGTAGTCCAACCAGTTAACGGGGTTTCTGCCCCTCTGACTCTGGCCGTGTGCATTCTTTTCGGGGGCTTTATGGGTTTGCTTGATGACTGGATGGACTTAAAGTGGCGCTACAAGGCTTTCATGCCTTTGATTGCAGCACTACCTCTCGTGTACTTGGCTCACGAATACGGTTTGCGACCCTCGATATCACTGCCTCTTTTTGGAGTGATCGGGTTTGGCGACGCCTACTATTTCGTGATTATTCCCCTGATTGTGATGATAGTAACCAACACAGTAAATCAATTGGGGGGACTGAACGGATTGGAGACGGTGTGCCCAGCGATAGTGCTAGTTGGGCTCTTGGCGACTTCTGAACTGTTGTCTCAGCCGTATTTCACTTTAATGCTTGGACCTTTACTTCTATGGTTGATCTTGTCTGTGCTTAACATTCGTGGCAAGATTTTTGTTGGCAATTCTGGCTCGTTCGCAATCGGAATGACCATCGCTGCTTTCGCCATAATAACAGATTTGAAGCTTGGTCTGGTAGTTTCGATTCTACCATACGTCTTCAATTCAATACTGATTTTGCTGACTATTTTCTTTGTTAGGAAGAAGGCGAATGTTTCTTTTGACGAAAAGAAGCTTGTTTCAGACCACCGACGAAGTTTGGTAACTTTAATCACGTACAAAAGGCCATTAACTGAACTTCAAGTTGTTGCGGTAGTTTCCTTGCTGGTGGCAGTATCCACCGCAATTGCCGTTATGGCTGAAGTATTCTAGGCGACATTTGAGTCTTTCTTATCTCTGGGCATTAGGCAAGGAATCTTTCAAGCTTAGTTAGTCCGATTATCTCCTCAAAGCTCAAGCCAAGAGCGTCTAAGACTTGGTCGAAAGTAGAATGAAGGTAGGCTATGTACTTATCCACGTCAACCTCGCTCTTCGACACTAATTCGACGGGTTTAACGTGTGGTTCTCTGATAATTTTGACGAAACTAATCAGATCCCCTGCTCGAAGATCCACACCTCTTGCCTTGAGGATTTTTGCGGCCTTGACATGCTGTGGTGTTGTTTTGGTGTAACGTTCAATTTCTTCGCCCAATACTACGTTGAAGGCTAGTTCGCTTGCGCTTTCCCACTCTCTTCTCTTCAGTTTCGTGTAGCGTTCGCGGACGATTTCAGCGATGTCTTTTTTTGCTTTCTCAAACTCTGCTGGGTTTTTCGCTTGTGCTAGCCTTTCCTTCATTTGGTTGAAGGCGTTTTTGATGAAGACAGGGATATGTTTCTTTTTTCCGGTCAAGCCTTTTACGTCAACCGTGCCGTCTTCGAGAACACCGAGATAATTCTTCTTCCGACTGCTAAAGACTGCGTACCGGTAGACTTTGTCGACGTCCAAGCTCATCTTAAGTTCGTGTTCAGTCCAGTGTGCGAGTTCTTCGACTTGACCTTTAGATGGGTTTTTCAGGAACAAGCTGTCTGTATCGCCATAGAGGACTTGGATGCCAATGGCTTCAGCTCGTTTCAGTATTTGAGTTATTGAATGTCTGCCGATGGCTGCCGTGGCTTCAGCGACTGGAGGGCAGTAGAGGTCGAAGCTGTCGGCGCCGAAAACTCCGTAGCTGGCGTTCAGTATGACCTTAAGTGCTCCTTGGGTTATGTTGTACCAGTTCCTTTGTTCCAAGGGCAGGGTTTTGTCTTTGCTGCGCGATTTGTACCATTTTACTCGAAGGTCTCTTAGTGAGCCTATCAGGAGGCTTTCTAACGCGCGCTTTCGGGTACATACCCAATGTGGTGTGTCTGGGACTAGATTCTTGCGGCATTCCGGATGTGGGCAGAGTATGGATTGGTAACCCAAGTTCCAGACTTTAATTATTGACGGATACAGGCTAGGGAAGTCCATAACAGCAACGTTGAAATGCACTCCTGGAACGGGTTCAACAACAATGGCGCCTTTGTATTTCTTTCCCTTAATTATGGCTGTCGTCGCGGTCTTGCCTTTCTTCGTCAGGATGTCCTCAGAGTTTGGAATAAGCATTTTCCGTTTTCTATGCTCGCGGTGCATGAAGTTGCGTATCCACCGTGAGACGCCTTGGCGACTGACATCTTCCATTGGCATGCTGCTTATTCTTGCCAAGACAAGGATGAGTTTCATGGCTGAATCGTCTTCGAAACTCGTGAGCTTGTACGCGATTTCCGAATCGCGGAAGCAGTAATTTGCAAGCTCGCTATAGGTTAGAACATCGAATGTTTTCTCAAGGGGTATTTTTCCCGTTCCAATTAGGGCGACGCCGACATCATTCAGAGTTACATCGCGGTAGCGGTTGTTGAAGGCGTAAATCTGTATCGATCTATTGTAAAAGAACTTGTATAGGTCGATGTGGACGCCGTACTTTAGAAGGCAAACGCGTTTTCCAACTTCTATTGGAACTTCGTTTCTTTGAAATCCAAGGTTCATTGCCCTGTGCATCAAGTAGCGAAGATCAAAGTCGTCTCCATTGAAGGTTAGAATGAATGGGTATTCCCACAAAACGTCGAAGATAGCTCTGATGAGTTGTTCTTCGTTCGGCAGGAACTCCACTGACACATCAGCCGGCCAGTGTTCATTCCCTACGCGGATTCCTTCTCTCTTCAGCATTAACACTTTTCTTTGGTTGTCTGATGTGTAAACTGAGCAGCAGATCACCGGACATGAGGCTTCACGTGGATCCGGGACTCGTGTCGAGGTAGGGGAGTAGACTTCGATGTCTATTGCTGCTCTTCGGAATTTTGGAGCTGGATATTCAAGAAGTCTTGCCCACTCTTTGATGAACTCGTGTTCTTCAAGTGTGGCTTCCTCGAAAATGGCCTCTATCTTGCAGAGTGTTTCCTCGGTCGCCGGCAAACTCACAGGGTTGAGACTGCCATTCTTGACCTCAAAAATCATGCCCGGCAGGAATTCTCTATCGTAGATATAAGACTGGTAGTATTTTATTCTGGATTCCCAGACTTTTGCCTCTTCTCCGCTCTCCATACCGCGAATCTTTGGAAAGTCTTCGGGAATTATTTCCCTGATTGTGCCTTGTGGTTTGCCGCCAATTGCGAGAGGATCGTTTGTGACAATTTTCGTGACTTGTATATTCCTGAAGTTGAGAGGGTCAAACTTTTCTTCCAGCTCGAAATGATCCAGACCAGGATGTTCCACAAGGCGAGGGATTTTCTTAAGCTCTATTGGGGAAAGGTTTGTCAGACAATATGGTTTGTGTCCGGTATTGTCATACCAAAAGTATATTCTGCCACTGGAAGGTTCGTAGAGTTTGATTACCGCCTTACGTTGTCGTCCATCGTAGGTCGCTGAAACAAAGAAGGAAGGAGGAAGGTCGTTTGGGGCCAAAGGTGGAAACGTATGCTTCTTTCTTGGTTTAGCGGAGGGCTCAGCGATTTGCGTAGGCTCTGCTTGTGTTTTGGCTTCTTCGACCTTCTTCTTTGGAGGTGGCGCGTAATCGAAAAGGCTTTTCTGCATCCGGGTAAATGACCTTTGCTACCAGTATGCTTTGTTGAGACTAAAATCTTTGCCGCACAATCATTTTAATCTGCTTGCGTTGCCTTGCCACGACAGCTAATGCTAGTATTTTAAATGCGGCGGAATAAGTATCAGGTGTCTCTTGCCTGAAATGTAACACTCCTATCTATCTGTGTGAAGTTCATTGCTGAAAGACGCTTGGAAACTCGCAATAGAAACGCTTGGCATCGTGGAGTTGCAGAAGCTGAGTGAACGCTTGGCTCTGGCAAGGATCAGCAAGCAGCTGGGTATAGATGATGCGAGCACGATCAGGTTTGCGTACGGTCTAGTTGTGGAGACTGTCAGGCGCAAAAACCTCATTGCAGAGTTCATACACAGCGTTGTGCGACCCAAGAAGCTGAGCGATTTTCGTTTGGATGTTTCAGCATTCCTGCAACTTTACGTCTACCAAACCCGTGTCGCCAAAAACTGGGAAAAGATAGACTTTGCAGAGGCAACGCGCATCGCTGGACTCGCTCGTACGATTCTAGGTTGGCAGACATTGCGCGGCGCTGAACGCTATCTGGGATTCCTGCTCACACGCCCAGTGAGACCCCTATTGGCAGAGGCAAATGATGAGCAGAGAGTTGCCTTGTGCACATTCCAACCGGATTGGTTCGTAAAATACTGTTTCAACCTGCTCGGTAGACATGAGGCCTTGAAATTTCTTGAGAGTAGCATTTACCCGCCTCCTGTGTGTATTCGCTTTAACACGCTCAAGGCTTCCTACGAAGAGATTCTCAAGAAACTCGAAGCGGAAGGTGTGCAACTCAGCAAGATCGAGC
>CAZWBY010000008.1:0-10360 GCA_964632825.1 uncultured Candidatus Bathyarchaeia archaeon | reverse complement strand
GAAGAGATTCTCAAGAAACTCGAAGCGGAAGGTGTGCAACTCAGCAAGATCGAGCCGCTGCGTGATGCACATAGTCTCGTGCAGACAGACTCACCTCTCAAGAATTTGTCGTCCTTTCGAAACGGGCTGTTCTTTGTTCAAGACAAAGCGAGTTGCTACGCGGTAGAAATCGCGAATCCCACGCCCGGGCTAACTGTCCTTGATGTTTGTGCTGCTCCAGGCGCGAAGACGACTTACATCGCGCAGTTTATGCAGAATAGAGGCAAAATCTATTCGTTAGATTATTCTGTTCGACGTTTAAAGTCTTGGGAGCAAGAAGTGAATCGCATGGGCGTTAACATAGCTGAACCTGTAGTCGCTGATGCCCGTTGCTCTTTTCCTTTGGACATTGGAGCAGATTTGGTAGTTTTGGATCCACCCTGCACCAGCACTGGTGTCTTCGGCAGGCAACCCTCCGCGAAATGGCGACTAACCTCAAAATCAATTGAGTCAATGGCAGCAATCCAATGGCAAATGATTAGTAACGTCTCTGAGAGAGTGAAACAAGGCGGCGCTTTAGTTTACTGCACCTGCAGTGTGACTGTGGAAGAGAACGAGATGATAATTGAGCGTTTCCTGAAACGGCATCCAGATTTCCATCTCGTGGATCTTGCCCCAAAACTCGGAATGCCGGGCTTGAGAGGATTGATCCAATGCAGACGTCTCTTTCCGCATCTTCATGATAGCAACGGTTTCTTCATAGCCAAACTAGTCAAGCTTTGACGCGTTGGGGGGTTTGCATTTCTTCTCAAGTTGGCACAAGATTTCAAATATTGTTCTGGCAGCCACTATTGCGGAAACTCCTTGATCATAGACTGGAGCGATTTCTAAAACGTCGAACCCAATTATGCGTTTGTCGCAGAGTCCGCATGCTATTTCGAGGAGTGTGTTGAGATCAATGCCTTCAGGCTCGGGATTTTGCACTGCGGGTGCAAAAGCAGGGTCTAGAACGTCTAGATCCACCGACAAGTAGATCTCTTCGAAGGGCGCGAGCTCTTGCTTAATCTTTCGGGTTATCTGTTCAGTTCCTTCGCTTCTTATCTGGTGTGATGTGACGAAGTGTATTCCTGTCTTTCTTGCGTAAGCCAGCTCTTCTTTGCAGGCACCTCTTGTGCCGATTTCAACTATCTTTCCTGGTCTAATTTCTTCGTTAATTAATTGCATAAACGTAGTGTGTGAGAGGGTTAGACCCATGAATTCTTCCCGCAGGTCAAGATGCGCATCGAAACTGACGACTGCTGTCTTCTTGGGGTGTGTGGTTAAACCTTTCATTATGCCCAATGTTATTGTGTGTTCTCCGCCTATCGCGACGGGTATTTTTCTGGCGGTTCTTATGTCTTCTACAACAAGTTTCAGAATGTCAATTGTTTTCTGAGGGTCTGCGGAAACATTTAGGTCGCCGAGATCATGCAGCTTGACGTTTTCCATGTCCATTCCGCTGCGGAAACTGTAGGTTTCTATATTCAAGGAGGCTTGTCTTATTGCTGTTGGTCCAAACCTCGCTCCAGTGCGGTACGTGCTTGTTACGTCGAACGGAACCCCGAAGACAACATATTTGGCTTTCTCGAATTCTGTTTGGATTCCACTGAAAACGTTTGACTGCGAAACAAAGAGATCAAGATGGCTCATGCTAGATTCTCATCCCTTATCAACTGCCTATTTGTTGAGTCACTCTAAAGCTTTTTCGCCACACCTTTCAAGCCGTTCTTCCCGGCATACAATGTGTGAATCGCCGCACAAGGTCTTGGGTCGTAACATTAGGTTTATTAGCGTTTCACCCAATGCATAAGTCTAAAGGCGATCGCAAATGCCGATTAGTTCAACTCTGAAGAATGCAAGCATCGGAACAACTGCATCAGTCATTTTCTACGCGGTTGTGGGAGTAGTGTTCCTTGTAGTGCTGCCTTTTGTGAACTATCCACCGCATATTGGCTTGACTGGGATAATGAGCATCGTGGCAGCCTATGGTTTGTTCACGAAAAGAGCTTGGGCACCTTGGCTGGTCGTCGCCCTGTTCCTAGTGGCTCTGACGATCACGGCGTTTACTCTCTTCTTCAGCATGTTCGTTAATTGGCCAGTCAATCTGGGATTGATTGTCTATCTGATTGTGAGCTTCTATTTCATGTATTACACTCTTTCAAGAGGTACCCCGTAGAAGCTGAAGCGTCGCGATGCGCGTTAAATAGAGTAACGACAACCTCATCGTTTTCATCAATGAACTGAAGGTTTTCTGGAATTTCTAGGTAGCCGTCAGCCTTCGCGAGGGTCATTATTGCTCCTGAAGCGCCTGTTTCAACAGGTTCAGCTACAACGCGATTCAATGTGTCTCGCTTGAGATTGACCATTACAAACGTTCGTCTGCCTTTGGCTGAGAACATTCGTGTTCCTGCTAGAGTCTTGATGGTTTCTGTCTCAGATGCCCCCTTCCCAGCTAGCCTCTGAATTACCGGGCGCACAATCAGGTGGAAAATGAGTAGCGCCGAGGCCGGATGCCCTGGGAGCGCAAAAACTGGTTTCTTTCCTATGAGAGCCATCGTAGTTGGTTTTCCAGGTTTTACGGCTATTCCGCTAAAAACAAGCCCTGGTTTTCCCAAAGAGTCTATTGTCTGGGGAATCAAGTCTTTTGGTCCAACCGAAACGCCAGCCGAGGTCACAACAACATCGGCTTGGGCTATCGCTTTCTCCAACGTTTCGTACAATCTGGTTTTTTCGTCAGGCGCGACGCCAATGTAAATTGGTTCTCCTCCGCTTTCAAGTACTGCTCCTGCCAAACTGAAGGCGTTTATGTCGTAGATTTTTCCAGGAGGCAAATCATGGCCTGGTTGGGTCACTTCAGCGCCTGTTGAAAGCACGGCTACCTTGGGAACGAGAAAGACCGATATTCTTGCTTTACCTAGTGCAGCAATTACTCCCATTTCTCTTGATCCCAAGGGCTGTCCTCTTCGCAGGACGTTTTCGCCTTTTCTTATGTCGGTTCCTTTTCGCATTACGTTGTCGTTTTTCGCCACGGAGTTGAAAATCTCGACGTTTTCGCCCTTTTTCTCGGTGTCTTCTACCATTACTACTGCGTCTGCACCGTTTGGTATTGGTGCGCCTGTTACTATTTCGACTGCTTCGCCTTTCTCAAGGCTGATTACCGGAAGTTCTCCAACGCCTATGGCACCTACATTTCTGAGTTTGACAGGTAGGTTCTCTTCAGCTCCTGAAGTGTCCTCAGCTTTTAGGGCGTATCCGTCC
The DNA here is from genome assembly GCA_964632825.1 of uncultured Candidatus Bathyarchaeia archaeon. Taxonomy (GTDB): domain Archaea; phylum Thermoproteota; class Bathyarchaeia; order Bathyarchaeales; family Bathycorpusculaceae; genus UBA11855. The sequence goes on along the minus strand of CAZWBY010000008.1, from coordinate 7,084 downwards.
ACCGTTGATCTGTCGAAGGGCGGAATATCGAACGTTGAAACAATGTCTTCAGCGAGCACGCGGCTATGAGCCTTCAGCAATGATACGCTCTCTGAGCCCAAAGCTTTGAGCCCGAGGTTATCGATTAGATTCTTTGCCTCATTGAGCGTCAACAGTTTTCTGAACATGCTGGCTTACGCCTCTATGCCGGCAAACAGTTGAACAGTGACTTTTTCGTTCTCAGCTACGCCTTCTCTATTCTCTGGAATGATGACGAAACCGTTGCCTCTGGTCATGGTTGATATGGCTCCAGACCCTCTTGTGCTGATTGGCTCTGCGCGCATTTCGCCGTTCTTTTCGAAAACTTTGACTCTGGCGAAGGTCTTTCTTCCAAGAGCTGCTGTCACTTTACGGGTCATTGTTGCTTCTACTGTGGGTCTGAGTTCTTCCTTCTTCATGCCCAGCATTTTGCATATTAGGGGTCTTCCGAAAATTTCGAAACCCACAATAGCCGCTACTGGGTTGCCTGAAAGGATCAATATTGGCTTCCCATCTAGCGCTGCCAGCGCGGTAGGCATGCCCGGTCTGATTGCCACGCCGTGAATGAGTACGCCGGGTTTTCCCATCTTGTTAACCACTTCTGGCACCAGGTCCAGACCTCCAACGCTTGTGCCGCCGGTTGTGATTACTGCGTCAGCGATTTTGAGTCCGATCTGGATTTTCTCCGTGATGTCAGCAACATCATCTGAGACTATTCCCAAATCCAAGGGTTCTGCATCCAACTCTTTACACAAGGCTGAAATCATTATGCGGTTAGATTCATGGATTTGGTTTTCTGCCGGTTGTGTGCCGGCTTCGACGAGCTCGTTTCCTGTAGCTAGGATCGCAATCCTTGGCTTTTGTACTACGTTGATTTCGTTGTAGCCGAGAGCAGATAGCAGTCCTAAATGTTGGGGTCGTAGGCGCGTTCCTCCTTTTGCGGCAATTTCGCCTTTCTTGATGTCTTCGCCTTTGCGTGACACATTTTCGTATGGCGTTGCTTGGCTCCAGACTTCGATCTTATCGTTTGTTCTCTTGGTGTTTTCCAGCATTACTACTGCATTGGCTCCTTTTGGGATGGGGTTTCCAGTCCAAATCTGTTTTGCTTGTCTGGGACCCGCGTCTTCCAATTCCGGTTTTTCTGTTAGTCTAAAAAGTAGCGGTTTAGATTGCGACGTACCAGTCGTGTCCTCGGATCTCACAGCGAATCCATCCATAGCACTTCGATCAAATCTGGGCAAATCTTGTTTTGCCCGGATATCTTCTGCGCAAACGCGATTTGCAGCTTCATTTAGCGGCACTGTTGTAACCCGTGTTTCGATCGGGAACGCATTAAACCAAGTTTGTAAGGCTTCATAGGTAAACGTTAGTTTTTGGAATCCTTTCATCGAAATAACCCTAGTTCAAGTAAGTTCATTGTTTTCTTCGTGTAAAAAACATATCGAAGGGAATTCATCCCAGATTTTTTCTAACTTCCAAGAATGTGTTCTTCATCTTCATTGCGTCAATGTCTAGCATCGGCGTTTCGCAGATGACAACTGGGCGTAGTCTGAATTCCGATATGGTTTCAGCGAGTAACTGGAAGTTGGGACCATATTTCTTTTCGTCCAAAACGTGGTGGCGTTTTTCGCCTTTTTCGGTGAATTCGATTTTAGTAAAATGGCAGTGCATGTTTCTAGCAGCTTCGATTCCCAGTTTGTTTTCGACTTCTTCTATGACGGAACGGAAATCCAGTCTGGTCCTGAACCTTCCCATGCCTCGGGCATGCAAGTGTGACCAGTCAATTACAAGCTGGGTTCTGTCAACCTCAGAGCAGATATTCAAGATTTCCTCCAGTGAGCCTAGTTGAACATGTCTTCCCATGGTTTCAGCTCCCAACTTAACATTGCGTATTCCTAGGCTTTCCATGGTTTTAACCACATCCTTCAATGATTCAACGCATTTCTTGAAAGCACCGGATTTCCCAATTTTTCCGTAGAATCCCGGATGAAAAACTGCAACGTAAGCACCCATCCATTCTGCAGCGCTAGCGCAAGCAATGAGGCGTTGCTTGCTCGCTTCCAAGACATCTTTCTCCCCAGCTAAATTAATATAGTACGAACCATGGACGCTGAGCAAAACGTCGTTTCTCTTGGCTTCCAAACCAAGCTTCTCGGCTTCTGCCTGCTTGATTTGCGGTATTTTCCCCCAACGAACAGCTTCATACTCGAAAGCGTCCAATCCTTCTTCTCGCAAGAGGGCAGGAACTGCTAGCAAATCTGCTCCCATAGCTCTGAACGAAGGCGGTACCCCAGCAGGACCAAAACGAGAATGATCAGCCATTAGATCCTATTTCCCATGTTTTCTTACGTTTGTATGGCTCCTTTCCGCTATAAAGCGTACTCGTATGCTCTGCAATTCAACTTTCATGTGATGGTATTTTGAAACCGCTGTTACCATCTGCGGTCATTTTGCCATCCGCTGTGGAGGGTTGAAAACATATCACAACAAGAGCTGAGCGAGCGTCGGCACGGGCACGAACAGGCGAATGTAAATCTCCACCGCTAGAAATCCAATCGTAAACAATAGTAGAGCTAAGTCACCCCGGTGCAGTCTCAATTCGTAAAGATTAGTCCGCTTCTTCGTGGCTCCCCACGCCCGAGACTCCATAGCCTCAGCAAGCTCTAGGCTGCGTCTGATTGCACTCACGATCAAGGGTATCAAGACAGGCACATAGTTTCTGATTCTCTTCATGAAGTTTCCCTTCTCAAGTTCTAACCCTCTCGCCTTCTGGGCATCCATTATCGTCTGCGCCTCTTCCGCTAAGACTGGGACAAAACGCACGGCCGTTGTGAATGCGAATGAAAACTCATAGGGTACCCGGCTCTGCTCTAGAGCTAGACCAAGATGGTCGGGTGAGGTTGTCAAGAAGAAGACTGAGAACGACTCTACCAGCACTATAAAGCGTAACGTCATTGCAGCGGAGAATTCCACATCGGTCGGGAGAATAGCGTAGCTAGCTCCGATAAATCTGAAAAGGACATTTGTGGCAAAAATGAATGCTGCTAGGAAGAGTGCGCCCCGAAGCGACCGAAGCCACTCTTTTTGAACGCCTGCTAGCAGAACGAAAGGAATCTGCATCAAGAAAAGGGTGAACAAGGGAAGTATCTCGCCAAACAATATGGCTGCCACAAAAACCCCCAGAACATAGATGAACTTAACCCTCGGATCTAAATTGTGAATCGGCGAATACACCCTGCGGAACTTGAGCCCGTCAAAGACGCTTCGGCTCATTCTGCACGTTCCCTCCAAACGCGAAGCAGGATTTCCTTCGCCTCGTAAATGTCAATCAGGTCTTTCGCCAAACCCAATGAGGTTAGATGCACGAAGATTTGTGCGATTTGCGGCAAAACAATTGATGACTGACGTAGAACTTCTGCGTTGGTAAGGATTTCTTTCCCTTCGCCGTCAGCAACTATCTTTCCTTCTCTCATTAAAATGACTCTTGGGTTACACTCAGCCACAAATTCCACGTCGTGCGTTACAATTACAACTGTCTTTCCTTGAGTTTGTAGCTGAACAATAAACTGGCGAAGCTTCTCTTTCTGCTCATGATCCTGACCGATAGTCGGTTCGTCTAGAATTAGCATCGTTGGATCCCAAGCTAGAACCGACGCTAACGCTACACGTTTGCGTTCGCCTCCACTAAGCATGAAGGGCGACGTCTTCCTATACTGAGTCAACGACAGTAGGTTCAGCGCCCAGGTGATTTGTTTTTCAATAGTCTCCTCAGCAAAACCAAAGTTCTTCAACGCGAACGCTATTTCTTCCTCAACTGTTTCACTGAATAGTTGGTTATCCGGGTTCTGAAAAACAAAACCGACGGTTTTGGATAGGCTCGCGACGCTTGCTTTAGTCGTTTCGGTATTATCTACGCGAACCTTTCCCATTGAGGGTTTCAGCAGTCCGTTGAAGTGTTTGACAAGCGTTGTCTTGCCGGCGCCGTTTTGGCCCATTATGGCCACGAATTCTCCGTCCTTGATTGTGAGCGTGACTCCTTTTAGAGCCTCCACGCCGCTTGGGTACTTGAAATAGACATTCTCTACTTCGATCAACGGTTCTCCAGAACCTCTAAGAGTATTTTTGCCATTTCCTCAGATGAGAGCGGCGTAACACTGCCTAAGCGCATTCCTTCTTTGCCGAGTAGGTTGTAGAGAAGCGTGGCCTTGGGGATTCCAACGCCTATTAGCCGGGTTTCTTCCGAACGCAGAATCGTGCGTGTCTCGCCGTCTGAGCAGACCTTTCCCTCGTCCATTATTATTATGTGGTTAGCGTACTTAGCGGTAAGATCAAGTCTGTGTTCCACCAGCACGACTGTTATGCCCAAGGTCTTGTTAAGTTCGTATATCACTTCGAATATTCTCTGGGCGCTCATCGGGTCGAGGAAGGAGGTAGGCTCATCCAGCACTATTATTTCTGGCTGCATTGCAAGAACGGCTGCTATGGCAACTCTCTGTTGCTGTCCTCCCGAGACCTCATGGGGTGACCGTTCCCGCAGGTCATAGATCCCAGTCAAATTGAGGGCCCAGTCAACTCTCTCCCGCATTTCTGCTCTTGGGAAGCCCAAGTTTTCCAGCCCGAAGGCAACATCTTTTTCGATTGAGAGGGCAAACAGTTGATTTTCGGGGTTTTGAAACACCAAGCCGACATGTTTAGCTAGCTCATGGGTTTGGGTTTTGGCGACGTCTTTGCCTGATACGATGGTTTCCCCTTTCAATTCGCCCTGATAGAAATGAGGAATTAGTCCGTTGAAGCATCGACAAAGAGTCGTCTTTCCGCATCCGCTCGGACCGGTTATGAGAACGAAATCGCCTTTTTCCACCTTAATAGAGACGTCGCTTATGGACGGTTTTGTTCCGCCTGGATAGGTGTAGGTGAGGTTTTTTGTCTCTATTGCTGCCATTATGGTGCTGCCTGCGTTAGTTAAGCGCGCTGTCGCTCATTTAAGAGTAACTACTTATTGTTGTCGGAGTTTTTCTTTGAAAAGTTTCTTGCAATGCAGAAGCGTTGCCTCTGCTTTTCCTATCCCGTTCGCTCCAGCAGCCGCTGCATGTCCGCCTCCCATTCCTTGAAGATATTCTCCGAGTGGCTGCGCGATGTCTACTCCTAGATGAATGCCCGTTTTCTTGGTGAAATCACGGGTGCAACGTAGACTGATCTCGACATTGTCGTTCTTTTGTCCGGCAACAGCAGCGGCGTGGGCTCCCAAATCGATTAGTGCTCTTGCTGCGGAGGCTTCGTAGGCGCTGACTTGGGTGAGGGCTATTAACCATTCTTTTGTCTTGATGAGTTTAGCTCTTCTGCAGGCTTTTATTCTTGCAATTCTTTCGGGCATGTCCATAGGTAGGGACAGCAAGGATAATTTTTCTTGAGGGTTTACTCCTGCTTTGCAAAGCTCGACTATCGTTTTGAAGGTTGAAGCATTTCCTAGCACAAAATGGCGTGTGTCAAACGCGATGCCCAAGAAAAGTGCTTCTGCTTCGTTCAGATTAGGTTTTGTTTTGGTTTGTCTAAAGAAATTGTATACTACTTCAGAGTTGGATGATACTTGGTCTTCTATTATTGCTATGGTGGCTTTCTGCAGTGTTTCTGGGTGTGCGGCGTGATGGTCAACGACCACTATTGGGGCGGTTGATCTGGATACCGTTTCAGCCAGCTCGCCTAGTTGTTCGATCGTGTTTGTGTCGAGCAATATGATTATGTCTGCGCTTTCGACGTTGGGCTTTGTGTTAACGGTGATTGGTGTGTGTTCAAGAATGTGTTTTGAAAGCTTGCTGATTCCTTGTCCAGTCCCTATCTCAACAATCACGTTTGGGGCGATTCTCTTGAGAAGTCCCTGGAAAGCGTAGGCTGAGCATAGCGCATCGGGGTCAGCGTTTTGGTGGCAAAGAAGAAGAACGAAGGTTGCCTGCCTTTCTTTAAGCAATTTTGCTATGTTGGCTATGGTCATTTCAGTCTTCTCGGGGCGCTTTCATTGACTTTCATGGCTTCGTTAGCCGCGCTTTTTGCGAGCTGTTGTAGATCCAGGTCTTTGGATCTTTTTGAAAGGCCAACGTCTACTTCAACATTTAGTTCTTCAACTGTACTAGGGGAGACTCTTGACAAAACAAATTTCCTTGATAATTGCTCTGCAGTATCGCACAGAGCTTCGATTTGCTCACTGCTCACCCTGAGTGTGCTGGGTTGTTCCACGAGTTAAACTCTACCGCCTATGGCGAAGCGGGTGAAACTGGACTTAGATCTTCCTGTAGTTTTGTTTGGACCTCTTTCACTTGGCTTCGGAGGCGCTCTTCCTGTCTGGACAAAACTGTGCTTCTTGTGGTCAGCAGTTCTTTCCTTTCAACGAGATCCGTCGTCACTTTGGCTTTTTCTGATTTGACCAGAAGAGATCCAATTGCTTTGTATATCACTGCTTCGTCCGCTGTCTTCTGCAACTCGCTCAGGGTCTGTTCGACTTCAGTTTGCTCCATATCCACCTGCTGCTTCTGTGCCATCACCGACTGCAAAGTTTGCTGTAGCTGCTGAAGTCTCAGGAGGCGTTCCTGAACTTGAGGAGGTAAACGAGAAATATCTTCACTCAATCCAAATCCTTCCGTCTGCACAGCATTAAGCACAGCCCTTAATTAAGCATTTCCAGGACCATACTCAAAGCCAACGCGCAAGCGACAAACCGTATAGGTGTGGTGCTCCGGCCGGGATTCGGACCCGGGTCCACGGCTCGAGAGGCCGTTATACTTGACCGGACTATACTACCGGAGCTCAGGATAGTTTTCAATTGCGTTTGCGGTATATAGCCGCTTCGTATTCCTATCTATATCAAGTTCGAGCCTATCGCTATCGCCGCTTGTAGAAAATTATATTCTTAGCTCCGCATTTGGAGCAGTACGGTTCTATCATGACAATCCAGTTGCCGCATTTCGGGCATTTGGTCTGGATTTTCAGGCCGCAGCTTGGGCAGAAATACTCCCCTGCTCTTAAAGGCGTGCAATAGAGAAGTCTCCCTAAATCGTATCTGCATCGGGGGCAC
>CAZWBY010000007.1:27286-30323 GCA_964632825.1 uncultured Candidatus Bathyarchaeia archaeon | reverse complement strand
GGCAACAGCAATACTGGTTCCTTTCGTGCCGTATCTACTCTCATCTTTTGTCCCAAGTCTGGCTCAACCTTTCATGGACCTCTATGTAGCTGTTATTTTGAGCTCAATAATCGCTACCGTCATAACCTTGATCTTCTATCGAATCTCAGTCAAGAACGCTGAAGAACTATTGAGAAAAGCAGAAACGTAGACATCTCGCTTTTCGCGGAACCTCTCTGAGTCGGCATTAAGCGTGCGCGCTCTTGTCACATTCACACGCTGTGAGTGTGTGCTGTGTGGGTAGGTATAGCTATAGAGGCATAGGTAGTGGCATTGGCTTGGTGATTGGATAAGTGATTCGTAGGCATAGCAAGTGATGTTGGTTGGTGGGGTGCAAATCCCACTTCCCGCACCGTCAATCTTATGAAGAGGGAGAAAAAGGATATAGGTGCTGCCCGCTTTTGCCGTGGTCGCCTGATGCATGGATGATGTCGAATATGTCGATGCGCGCGTGAATCTATGATCCAAGATTTGCGTTCGGAGATAGACCTTGATCGTTTCAGAAAGCGACTACTCAAGTACACGAGAGAGGCCTTCCTGCTGCTTCCTGAATTGGATAGGCCACGCATTCTTGATGTCGGTTGCGGTTCAGGTGTTCCAACCCTTGAATTGGTCAAGCTGAGTGAGGGCGAAGTAGTGGGAATAGACATCGATCAAGCCCTCCTCGACGAACTGAACAGTAAGATTACGGGAGAAGGGTTTTCGAATCGAGTGGAGACTAGGAACTGCTCCATGTTTGAGATGGACTTCCCAGATGAGAGTTTCGATGTCATCTGGGCGGAGGGTTCGATCTCTGTGATAGGTTTCGAAAGAGGGCTCATGGAGTGGAGGCGACTACTTAAGCCTGGCAGGTTCCTCGTCGTCCACGCTGAAACTGAGAGTATGGCAGATAAACTCGGGAAGATACCAGGTTTCGGGTACAAGCTTCTGGATCAGTTGTTGTTGCCTGAGGACGCGCATTGGACAGAATACTATAGGCCTCTGGAAATCCGAATTGAGGAACTTCGAGCCAAACATAAGAACAACTCTGGAGTCCTCAAGATGCTCAGAAAACATCAAGATGAGATAGACATGGTGAAGACAAATCCCAGAAAATACAGCTCAGCATTCTACATAATGCAGAAAACGTGAAACCCGGAAGCCGTATTGAGAAAGTGGGGTTTTGCGGGCGATGCCTCCACTGGTGTCGCGTTCGACAAAACTCTCGGACCGCCCCTACGGTGTCGTGGCTTTGGGCAAAGGGGTTTAATGCCCCAACAGCGAAAGAGTGTTGAAGGAGCTGTCATCAGTGCCTTGTCGAATGCTTGTCGCGGTGGGAGAGTTTCCGATGGCGCAGCTGCTTGACGACTTCAAGCTCGTGGCTTTGAACAGAAACGAGAAACACGAATTGAACAGGAACAACCCCAACTTCATTCATGACAGCGGCTGGGGCATCGTCCTGGGGAAATCTGGGGACTTCACTGAGCTCTACAAGAAAGATGTACCCTGCTGGCATGACCCTAAGTACCAGGCATACAACAACCTGGTCTCCGACTTCGTGCTGCTTCATGCTAGAAGAGCATCGCCTGGAAGCCCCGTGGACCTGAGCCACACCCACCCATTCGAAAGGAGCGGATCATACTTCTGCCACAACGGAACCGTACTGGACCCCACGTTTGAAGACCAAAGAGACTCGGAGAACTTCTTCCACCTGATCCTCGACCTCCTAAACCAAAGCAAGAATCCCGAAGCCGCAATCAGGCAAGCAGCAAGCCAGATGAAAGAATACACAGCACTAAACCTGATCATGACCCACAAAGACAAAGCCTACGTCCTCGTCGCTCACCAAAAAAGCCCCGACTACTACACGATGAAATACATCGAACACCCGCAATACACCATCGTGTCCTCCGAGACCCTCCCCAGCTTCAACGGAAAATGGACAAGAATCCCGCCCGGCACCCTTCTAGTACTGGGTACACGAAACCATCAAATCAAACCGAGCAGAATCCCCAGATGAAAAGCCTGAAGGGCCACCAGCTTTCTCCGCAGCTTCTCGTCTTGACTACGCCCGCGAAGAGGCAGTCGAGGGCAGTATCTCCATTGCGGTCGGGGCTCTCGAAGGAGTATCAGGCACCCAGCACGGTGCATTAGCCCATTCTCGTTCGCGTGACAAGGTGTATGAGCACGGATACGATGGAGATGATTATAAGGAGGGGTGAAGTTGCGAATACAAAGCCGTCTGTGCGGTACACCCACAGTATTATCCAGGGAATGTCTTCAACGTTCGGGATGTGCTTCGCAATCAGTGGGAGGACTACCAACACTATCCCAATGGCGATCAGGAGAACCCCAAGCAGCGTCAACGGCGGAAGGTTGTCCATTGCCATCCTCCTAAACAGGAGACATCTTGAAACTTAAATAGCTGCGCACGCAACCCCTGCAGAGGGCGCGCATAAATAGAGAATCTCTGATTAGGAGCATATGCAATGGAGGGTCAGAGCATGGACTTCTCCAATGTCTACGAGGATTCTAAGCGCGCCGAAGCTTACTCCAAGCTGGAGTTTCCCGGCACCTACTATCTGGCTTACAGGGACCTGCCCAAGATCATATCAGCCCACGTTGAGGGAACAGCGGCTTTGGATTTCGGGTGTGGCACAGGACGCTCAACAAGGTTCCTGCAACAACTCGGGTTCACCACAGTCGGCGTTGACGTATCGAAGGAAATGCTCGAGAAAGCTAGGGAAACTGATCCGAAAGGCGACTACCGGCTCATAGCAGACGGCGACTTCAGCCAAGTCAAACCCAAAACCTTCGACCTCGTGCTTTCCGCGTTCACCTTTGACAACATCCCCACGATAGAAAAGAAGGTACAGATACTCAGAGGGATCAGAGGCCTGCTGAAAAGTCGAGGAAGAATGGTCAACCTGGTCTCCTCACCCGAAATATACACTCACGAGTGGACATCATTCTCCACCAAAAACTTTCCAGAGAACAAACATGCGAAAAGCGGAGACAA